>JARIDM010000108.1 GCA_029263945.1 Sporosarcina sp. | reverse complement strand
GTTTGCTATCATATTTATAATCGAAATGAGTTTAGAAGTTATCTCTATAAAAATATCAAATTTGAAAATGGCAGTACAAGTAGAAACAACTTCGGAAACATTTATAAAGAGAGCTCAGACTATTATTTAAACTTAAATCTACAGTTAAGATTTTTAAAATAACTTGGATTCTGATGAGTCCAATATAAAAACGGGATGTCTGTAATCTTCTACCCAGCACAACAACCAAAGGAGGTCGCCAAAATGCCGCTAGAACTTGTACGGAATGATATCACAAAGATGCAAGTCGATGTGGTTGTCAATGCTGCCAACAGTGCACTGCAAAGAGGCGGCGGTGTTTGTGGGGCAATCTTTGCTGCAGCAGGCGCAGTCGAATTACAGCAAGCCTGTGATGAAATAGGGGAGTGTGCGGTCGGACACGCTGTGATGACAGAAGGATTTGGGTTACCTGCGAAGAAAATCATTCATACCGTCGGCCCAGTTTGGCAAGGGGGAACAGATAACGAAGAAGTGCACCTCACTTCATGTTATCAAAATTCCCTTGCGTTGGCAGTTGAAGCTGGCTATGAATCGATTGCGTTTCCACTCATTGCATCAGGGATTTACGGCTATCCAAAAGACCAAGCACTTGAAGTCGCGACGCATGCAATTCGCACGTTTTTACTGGCCCATGATATTCATGTTTACCTGGTGGTCTTTGATCGGGACGCCTTTCAATTGAGTGAGAAACGATTCGATTCTGTTTCGGCGTATATCGATGAACATTACGTCGCACAGCGGGAAGAACCGAATCGTCGACAGCAACGATTTAAAGCAGAATATGAACAAGTTTTTGAGCTAAAGGAAGAAAGTGTGTTTGAGTCCACCGCTTTTCCAATGGAGGAGCCACAACGTAAAAGAAGTCTAGAAGACGTCTTGGCACAAATGGACAAGTCGTTTTCAGAGGGGCTCCTTCGGTTAATCGATGAAAAAGGCATGACAGATGTAGAGACGTATCGAAAAGCGAATATTGACCGACGTTTATTTTCAAAAATCCGCAACCAAGCGGACTACACACCGCTAAAGAAAACGGTCATTGCATTTGCGATTGCGCTCGAATTAAACCTGGATGAAACGACTGATTTACTCGGAAAGGCAGGGTATGCCTTGTCGCGTAGCAATAAATTTGATGTCATTATCGAGTATTTTATCGAAGAAGTCAACTACAACATTCATGAAATTAACGAAGTTTTATTTAATTTCGAGCAGTTGTTGCTAGGCGCTTAAATGTCGCTTTTGAAGCGACCTATTCTGATTGTTAAGTTGTTATCCTTAAGTTATCAAGTACAGAACACAACGAGGAGGATAACAATGATGAATACAAACAAAACAGAACTGGTCTTTATAATGGATAAAAGCGGCTCCATGGGTGGGCTTGAAGCAGACACAATTGGTGGATACAATGCGATGCTTGCGAAGCAAAAGAAAGAAGCAGGGGAAGCGGTTGTGACAACGATGTTGTTTGACGATACAATTGAACTCTTGCATGACCGAATTACCGTCAACGGCATTGCACCACTGACTGAAACGGATTATGAGGTAGGCGGCATGACGGCGTTGTTAGACGCAATTGGGTCAACCATTCATAAAATCAGTCACGTGCAAAAGCAAACAAGTGAAACAGAGCGTGCAGGCAAAGTGTTGTTTGTCATTACGACTGATGGGATGGAGAATGCCAGTCGTGAATATGGGTATGACAAAATTAAGTCGATGATTGAACATCAAAAAGAAATGTATGGTTGGGAGTTCATATTCCTCGGGGCCAATATCGACGCCGTATCAACGGCTGCACAGTTTGGCATCCAAGAAGAATATGCGGTGAAGTATCATGCGGATAGCGAAGGCACACAAGTGAATTTTGAAGCAGTCAGCGAAGCGGTATCTTCTGTTAGACAAGGAAGAAAAGTTGACCGTACTTGGAAAGAGTCGATTGAAATGGATTTTGAACGTCGGAAGCGGTAAGCAAAGCGCGCTTAGGTTTTATGTATAGAAAAATACCACGTACTGGATGGTCGCCAGTACGTGGGATTTTTTTAATGCACGTGAAATTTGCCGTCCACTTCAACGGTTTCGTAAATATTGATAAATGCGTTTTCATCATGTTTGCGGGCAATCTCTTTGACGTGTAGGGTTTCGTAACGGGTGACGACGATCATCAAAATGTCTTTCTTTTCATCCGTGTACCCTCCGTAACCTTCTGTCATTGTAATGCCGCGGTAGATGGATTGGAGCAGTTCTTTACGAATTGGATCGCCTTTTGTGGTGACGATTTGCATCGTGAGTTTAATATGATCAGTAAAAATCGTATCAATCATTTTACCTGTCAGGTAAATAGACAACATGGTATAAAGCGCAATTTCCCAATCAAACATAAAACCAGATAGGACAACGATGAGTCCGTTCATACCCGTAAGTAGAATGCCAATTCGAAAAGAGCTGACGCGGGAAATGATCATGGCAATGATATCTAGTCCACCGGATGTACCTGCATATTTTAGAATTATGCCTACGCCGAGTCCGCCAATTGCGCCGCCAAATACAGTAGACAACATAATATTATCTGTTAAAGCAACCACGGGAAGGACATCTAGAAAAATAGATACTGAAACGACACAGACGAGTGTATTAATCGTAATGGTTTTACCTAGTTTAAAGTAACCAAGAATGAGTAAAGGTAAATTCAGCATAAAATTGAGAAGCCCGACATTGAGGGGGGTGATAATGCCAAAAAGAATTGCGAGTCCACTAATTCCGCTACTTAAAATCCCAAAAGGTATGAGAAAAAAGTTAAAAGCGAATGCGACGACTAAGGAACCAAAGACGACGAATAAGTTTTTCATGTAAAATCCCCTTTTTGAAAAATACTCTGTTGAGAGATTTTTTGTTTTATGTTCTCGCATTTTTTTATGTGTAGATGTAAACTTAGCAAAGAAAAAAGAGCGTGTCAATCCCGACAGTTCAACGTTTTACAAGGCGGAACTTTCACATTACTCAGCTATTTATCAGGACAAGCATACGATTGTGAAGTAAAATAAAAGTCTATACATTTAATGACTTAAAATACTATGGATTTGTTGAAATGTAACGAATATGTCGAAAATTTATTGCGAAAATCAAAATACTTTTAAGAAATGGCGTTATAGGTCGATATTCATGGTAAGGTAAATGAAAATAAGGAGGTATGTAACATGAAGAAAAAATCAGCAATTATGCCCGTTTTATTAATGGCAGTTTCGCTTGTAGCAGTGATCTCTTTAGTGTTTTTATTCACAGGGACTAATGTTAAAAATGAAGAAGCAGCACCACCGACAGGAAATGAAAACAGCGATGAAAACGCAACAGAAAGCACAGATGGAGTTATTGCCCATAACCCACCTTCTCTAGACGACGTTCCAGAAGGACCTGAAGGAGAAGCAATTTTAAGAGGGTATGAGTTAACGAACGACACGTCAAATGTACTAAGAGCCGAAGCCGCTTCAGTTGAAGACGGAATCGCACGTGTAAACGGTTTGTCTTGTACAAGCTGTCACGCAGGTGCGGGTATGGATGAAACAGTTTCATCTATGGTCGGTGTATCTGCAGTATACCCGATGTATATCGGACGCTCAGGTCAAATGGTTACACTTGAAGAACGTATTAACGGTTGTATGGTACGTAGTATGAACGGACAAAAATTTGCAGCTGATGATGAAGATCTAGATGCAATGGTTGCCTACTTAACATATATTTCTGAAGGAATTCCAGTAGGTGCCGATATTCCGTGGCGTCACCAGAACAATATGGAGGATGTACCAACACCGAGCGTAGAAGACGGTGAAGCACTTTATGCACAGTCTTGTATCGCTTGTCACGCAGGTGATGGGGCAGGAATTGGCTCTAACACTGGCCCAGCACTATGGGGTGAAGAGTCGTTTAACGACGGTGCGGGAATTGCAAGAATATCGAAAATGGCAGGTTATATTCAAAAGAATATGCCAGTTGGCGCAGCAGATTCACTAACTGATCAAGAAGCAGCAGATTTAGCGGCATTTATTCTGATGCAAGATCGTCCAGAATGGGCAAACCATGACAAGGATTGGCCAAATGGTGGTCGTCCAAATGACATCATGACAAAAGATGTTCGTGACCAGTTAAAAGATGGTTCAATGACGTGGGATGAAGTTCTTAGTAAAAACTAATCACACTTAATAAAGTTCCCTTTAGCGTATAGGCTAAAGGGAACTTTTTTTATCCATTATAATGCTTCCAGTCGCTTCCCAATTTGCGTGTGTTGTAAACGGGCAGCGAGGACGACGCCTAAAGCAGCACCACTAATACTGGAAACGAGAAAAGGGGGCATGAAAAAGACTGCCGTCACCGTTGTGCCCATTAAGATTTTGGCATAAGGGACCGCGATGATTGGCGCTATGATCCCGGTTCCAATCATCTCGCCGACGGCAGCAAAGGCAGCTTTACCTGAGCGTTGATACAATACCCCCGCAAGATAAGCACCAATCATCCCTCCTGGAAAGGCAAGTAGAGAACCTGTACCAGTTAGAATCCGGACCAGTCCCGTCATAAAGGCGATGATTAGCGCTGGAATGGGGCCGAGCATAATAGCCGCAAGTACATTCACCGCGTGTTGGATTGGATAGGCACGTGCAATCCCCGCGGGGAATGAAACGAACGCAGAACCAGCGACCGCGATGGCCACGAACATGGTCATGATGGCTAATTTACGTGTATTCATAGGTTTTGACCTCCATCGATAGACAATCCGTTAAGAAAATGTACCGCAAAATCCCCAGGTCCAGTCGCTTGTTGTGCGGCTTTTTCCCCGACTTGCTTGTAGAAAGACAAGGCGGTAACCACGGCTTGAAGTGCGTTTTCATCTGCCACTGCCAAAAATGCGCCTGCGACACTACTTAATAAACACCCGACGCCTGTTACCTGTGTCATAAGTGGATGGCCGCCTGTAATCGTTATGACGGTTGTGCCGTCAGTTACAATGTCTAGCTCGCCTGATACAGCGACGAGACAGCGATATTTTTGGGCAACTTGTTTGGCGAGGGCTTCTATATCAGCATCCCCTTGTCCCGCGTCAACACCTTTAGTCATCCACTCGACACCTGCGATGGTTGCCAGTTCGCCTGCGTTACAACGTATGAGGGTAACGTCGACCTCGCTTAAAATTTTCTCGACACTTTGTTGTCGAAAAGGCGTTGCCCCAACACCTACAGGGTCTAAAATGACAGGCTTGCCTTGTTTGACAGCACTTTTACCAGCGAGAAGGATGGCCTCTACTGTCTCTTTTTTCAAGGTTCCGATATTTAATACAGTGGCTGATGAAACGGCTGCAATATCCGCTGCCTCCTCGATTGCATCAGCCATCACAGGGGAAGCCCCTAATGACAATAGACCATTTGCCTGAAAGTTGGCGACCACAATATTGGTAATGCAGTGGATGAGGGGTTGTTCTGTCTTAATGTTCATTAAAAGTTCTTCATTGAACTCCATCTGTTCTTTCACTCCTTATCTATTTGTAGAAAGAGGAAGAGCCGCTCTCTGAAATTCATCAGAAAGCGGCTCATGGTTTAGAGTAAAATAAACGCGGCTCCACTTTCCTACGCTGGCGCTAACCAGATCAGGTTCCAAGGGTCCGCATATCGTTATGCGTCTCAGTCTCATCGTAAGACACCCCTAGTGGTAAAAAAGTATTTAGTTTTCAAAACAACTATATCATATTTTGAGAGATTCGCAACACGATTGCATCCTGAATTAACTGTGAATTGTGTCCTCGATGTGTACCAGTAATTGGGGAATTTGGCCTTATTTCTGTAAAGACACCTGTATATTGCTTTTAATATGGTATAGTATTTAGATAAAGCTTAATCGTTTAACAACCATTAGGGGAGCCTTTTGACGGCTGAGATGTGCACGTTTTGCATGGACCCTTCGAACCTGATACGGATGATACCGGCGTAGGAAAGTGGGCATGTCTATTACTTATTGAAGATGATTGCCGCGTCCTATTTGTCATGTGGAGCGGCTTTGCCTCGTTTTAAAGGCGTTGTCAGGCCACGTGATGTGAAGTGTCGGAGACGTAGCAGCGGCGTAAACGATGGCCTCATTGAGCAAAAGAAAAGGACGTGTGAACAAATGGTGAATATTGCATTAACAATTGCAGGATCGGATAGTGGTGGAGGCGCGGGCATTCAGGCAGATTTAAAAACTTTTCAAGAATTGGGTGTTTATGGAACGTCAGCCATAACAGCTGTCACCGCACAAAATACGCATGGCGTGACGTCTATTCAAACAATGGATCTTGCAATGATTAAAACACAAATTGAAGTCGTTTTAGATGATTTCTCTGTTCAAGCCATTAAGACAGGCATGTTGGTTTCGGCCGATATTATTTGGACGGTAGCAAATGCGATAAAAGATAAGGAAATCCCACTTGTGATTGACCCCGTCATGATCGCGAAAGGCGGAGCTTCTTTACTTCGTAGTGAAGCCGTAGATGCGCTAACGAGTAAACTAATCCCGTTGGCGACAGTGGTAACACCTAATATTCCTGAAGCAGAAGTGATTACAGGACTAAAGATTGTCACAGATGCCGACTTAAATAAAGCTGGGGAGCATATACTGGCTTTAGGTGCGAAGGCTGTTGTCATAAAAGGAGGCCACCGATCATCGGCTCCCTATGCCGAAGACTTTTTTATGTCTACGACTGGGGAACGTTTTTCAGTACGTGCCCCTTGGGTAGATACAAAAGATACGCACGGAACAGGTTGTACGTATGCCGCGGCACTTACTGCTTTTATAGCAGAAGGACAACCTCTAAAAGAAGCCGTCTTTTCCGCGAAAAAATTCATTCAGGCGGCAATTGAGGATGGTCTTCATATCGGAGGCGGTCATGGACCAACAAATCATTGGGCTTATGGCCGACGATCAACGGAGGAAAAACAAGCAGAAGGAGTTGTACTTATTGGATAAACATCAATTACAATTATATTTCATAGCAGGTACTGAAAATACGGGTGAGCATAAATTGCTAGATGTATTAGAAGCTGCGTTAAAAGGTGGAGTTACGGCTTTTCAATTGCGCGAAAAAGGCGCGAATTCATTACAAGGGGAAGCGTTAAAAGAACTTGCGTTGTCTTGTCAGGCGCTATGTAAAACATATAACGTGCCCTTTATCGTAAATGATGACATCGAATTGGCGCTTCAAATTGGTGCAGATGGCATCCATATTGGTCAAGAAGACGGTGTTGTTAAAGATGTACGTACAAAAATCGGTCCAGATATGTTGCTTGGTGTGTCAGCAGATACATTAAATCATGCTCTCGAAGCTTCAGATGCAGGGGCTAATTATGTCGGCGTAGGTCCTATCTATGAAACGAAAACTAAGCAAGATACAGCGCCAGTCGTTGGCCTTGACTTGATAAACCAAGTCGTTCGTGAACTTCCTGGCCTACCTGTTGTTGGAATTGGGGGCATTACAGAAGGTAAAGCAGGTACGGTTATCCGTGCAGGTGCCTCGGGTGTTGCTGTTATTTCTGCAATTACAAGTAAACCAAATTGTGAAGAAGCAGCACGTGCGATTAAAGGACGAATTCTTTTAGCTTTAACCGGCGTTGAAATGTAACCCAAGACGTATAGGTAGCTTTGAAATACACCACACTTCCATTAAAAGGAGTGTGGTTTTTTCATGGCTACATCAAAGTTTGAAATACAATCCGTTGAGCATCGTCATGATGTCATTGAATTCACGTGGACAGACCTTGGGGGGATTTATCTCGTCTACCGAGATGGGCGATTGTTGTATGAAGGGAATACGGCTAAGTTTCGTGATGGTCATTTCAAACACGCGAAAATGTACCACTACACGATTGAACATGTTGTGAATGACAAGGTTGTGGCTGTCATTGCACTTCAGACGACTGGATTTGCAGAAGAACGTAATGCTAAAAATCCCTTGCAGTTTCTTGTGATGACAACAATTGTGGCAAAGACTCAGATTGTTCTTTCGTGGGAAGAGATAAAGGATGTCAAAGAGTATCAGGTTTATCGCAATGGGACTTTACTGGGGAAAGTACAGAAGAACGCCTATATAGACAGGGAATTTTCATTGGAGGAATCCTATACCTATAAGATTTGTTCAAAGCGTCCCCTTGCCAAGTCAGAAGAAAAGCTAAGTAAAGGAAAGGCTACGGCAGCAAAGATTTATAGCCTATTTATCCCAGCGAATGAGCGTAGAAAGCCGACCATTGAAAGGTTTACAGTGACAAAAGTGATTGCAAACCCCCGAAGCCTATTGGTTCCAGTTTTAGAAAAAAGAAAGCCCGAAACCATCGATGATTGGCAGGTACGGTATACAACCTTTTTAAGAGAATCCTTGATTAAAAATCCAAATAGATTGTCAAGCAAGCAGTTTTTTCAAGGAGATGGGCGAGATTTTCATCCGACAGATGCGCACTACAGAACGCGTGTAGATATTGAGTTAAACTATGGGAATCCAACATTTCCAATTAAATGTACAAGAGATGTCGGGGAGACCGTTGCTTTCAATCGTTTAGGGCGGATTCAAGACAAAGAGACCGCAGGAGAGGACGGCATTGCATTTGAAAAAAGCATTCATCAACAAGGAGAAGTTGGGTTTTTATTGACCCATGCAGTGAAAAATCCACTTGTCAAGGCGCCTAGTATCGATTATGAAGTACGGGCTGTCCTGTGCAGAAACGGCTTGTTCGACATGACAGGTTATCACGACCAAGCCCCGCATCATGAGATTTACTTAATACGAGGCATGGGCAGTGCTTGGGCGCCAGTTCATCTTGCAGAAAGTGAAGGGCTTGCTTGGATGTCGGGGCTGATTGGCTGGCATTATTGGCGTTATTCAAATTTTGAATAAGCGTGGTTCATTGTAGTCATCTTGAACTCAAGGTAAACTAACCGTATAAAGTACATTAGAAAATGGGGCGTTGCCAGATGATTCATGTATATAAAGAAGGAAGCGATTTAAATAAACCTGTCTTATTACGCTTACACGGTACAGGTGGAACGGAAAAGGATTTGCTTCCACTTGCGGAAATGATTGACCCAGATGTAGGTGGGTTAAGCGTACGCCAGTCTTTGTTGCGGCGGGAAAAAATGATCCGATTTGTCCGCCAGGGGAATCAGCAGAATTGGTTGAGCTTTTGGAAGGTGCTCGTGCAGAAATTACGATAAACTGGGAAATGAATGGACATTCGTTGACACAGACTGAAGTGGAAGCAGCTGCAGAATGGTACAAAACGAATTTCAATTCCTAATTATGATGTGAAGTGGTGAATTGAACATGGGTTATTTGTATAGAATGTTTGGAAACGTTAGTTCAAAGGGGATGGCGAATATGACGAAGACCGCAATTATTTATTACAGTTCAGGCGGTACGAATTATCAATTGGCCGAGTGGGCAGAGGCTGGTGCGATTGCCGCTGGTGCAGAAGTGAAAGTACTCAAAATACCCGAGACAGCGCCCAAAGCCGTAGTGGAAAACAATAAAGGGTGGAAAGCACATTTAGAGGCGACCCAAGACGTACCAGAAGTAACAGCAGCAGACCTCGAATGGGCGGATGCGATCATCTTTAGCGTACCT
>JARIDM010000104.1 GCA_029263945.1 Sporosarcina sp. | reverse complement strand
AAACATGATTACTGGTGCTGCACAAATGGACGGAGCTATCTTAGTAGTATCTGCTGCTGATGGCCCTATGCCTCAAACACGTGAACATATCCTATTGTCTCGTCAAGTTGGTGTTCCATACATCGTTGTTTTCTTAAACAAAGTTGACATGGTTGATGACGAAGAATTACTAGAATTAGTTGAAATGGAAGTTCGTGATTTGTTATCAGAGTACGATTTCCCAGGAGACGACACTCCAGTAATCGCTGGTTCAGCTCTTAAAGCGCTAGAAGGCGTTGAAGAATACGAAGAAAAAATCATGGAATTAATGGCAGCTGTAGATTCTTACATTCCTGAGCCAAAACGTGATACTGAAAAACCATTCATGATGCCAGTTGAGGACGTATTCTCAATTACTGGACGTGGAACAGTTGCTACAGGTCGTGTAGAAGCTGGACAAATTAAAGTCGGTGAAGAAGTTGAAATCATCGGAATCCACGAAGCAACTACTAAATCAACTGTAACTGGAGTTGAAATGTTCCGTAAATTGTTAGATTTTGCTCAAGCAGGAGATAACATTGGTGCATTATTACGTGGAGTTGCACGTGAAGACATTCAACGTGGGCAAGTATTAGCTAAACCAGGCTCAATTACTCCACATACTAAATTTACGGGTGAAGTTTATATCTTATCTAAAGAAGAGGGTGGACGTCACACTCCATTCTTCGCAAACTACCGCCCACAATTCTACTTCCGTACAACTGACGTAACTGGTGTTGTTGAGTTACCAGAAGGTACTGAAATGGTTATGCCAGGAGATAACGTTACAATCTCTGTAGAATTGATTGCACCAATCGCTATCGACCCAGGTACTAAATTCACTATCCGTGAAGGTGGACGTACTGTTGGAGCCGGCGTTGTAGCAGAAATCCAAAAATAATTAATTTTAATGTAGCAAAAGACTCTGTCAAAAGATAGAGCATGTCCAGACGAAAAAAGACCGCATCGATATTGATGTGGTCTTTTTATTTTTTTATTAAAAAAATGTAAAGCGAATAGCAAAAAGGTTCAATTGTTATCGCTTAATATTATGAAATTTAGTGCAAAAAAAGAAATAGATAAAATTAGATACGTTTTTAGTAAATGTTATGCACAGTTTTGTTATACTGAAAAGCATCAGAGTGAGGAGCGTGTGAAAAATGAAAAAAAGTATTGACATAGACTGGGAGAACTTAGGATTTAATTACATTAAAACACAGTATCGTTATCTCTCTTATTGGAATAATGGGGACTGGGATAACGGTTCGTTAACTGAAGATAACACTGTTCATATAAGTGAAGGGTCAACTGCGCTACATTATGGTCAAACTGTTTTCGAAGGAATGAAAGCTTATCGTGCAAAAGACGGCAGTATCAACTTGTTTCGTCCAGAAGAAAATGCAAAACGAATGCAGCGCAGTTGTAGAAGACTGTTAATGCCTATTGTTCCAACAGATATTTTTATCAAAGCAATAAAAAAAGTTGTAAAAGCAAATGAAGAATATTTACCGCCCTATGGTACTGGGGGGGCTTTATATCTTAGACCTTATATGATTGGTATTGGCGATAACATTGGTGTCAAACCAGCTGAAAGTTATTTGTTTTCAATCTTTTGTATGCCTGTAGGAGCTTACTTCAAAGAAGGGTTGGTTCCTACAAACTTTTTAGTTTCAGAGTACGACCGTGCTGCTGGGAATGGTACAGGAGCATCGAAAGTAGGCGGGAATTACGGGGGAAGCTTGCTTCCGGGTAGTATAGCGCGTGAAAGAAACTTTAGTGATGCTATTTATCTTGATCCAATCACTCATACTAAAATAGAAGAAGTAGGAGCAGCGAATTTTTTTGGTATTACAAAAGATAACCAATTCATTACTCCGCTTTCCTCTTCTATCTTGCCAAGCATCACAAAGTATTCTTTATTGTATTTGGCCAAAGAACGACTAGGTTTACAAGTGAAAGAAGAGGATGTTTATGTTGATCAACTAGATCGTTTTACAGAAGCAGGAGCTTGCGGAACAGCAGCGATAATTACACCGATTGGTGGGATACAATACAAAAATAAGTTCCATATGTTTTATAGTGAAACAGAAACTGGACCTGTAACGAAAAAATTATACAAAGAATTAACAGGTATCCAATATGGTGAAATTGAAGCACCGAAAGACTGGATTATAAAAGTTTAGTAAATTGATAATTAGTAAATAAAAATAGACCATTATCAAGTTATTTAAGTAGACAAATCTATAAATGTAAGTTAGGATAAGAAGCGTTGGCAAATATTTTAGTAACCATTTATGTATAGAAGAACTTTACTTCTTCTATATATAAGTAAGAATTTTTCAAAAAAATAAATAAATAAATAAAAAAGTCTTGAAAATTTAAGTTACATCTTGTATAATTGTACAGGTGCAGATTTCATTTAAGAAATCGTACTGGGTATTTCGAAAGAAAACCAACGGCTATGAAACGAGAGGTTGCGACACACCCGGCCGCTTTGCCACGGCGAGTGCATCGGAAAATTTTCGTGGAGCAAAGTCTAATTTCTAAGACTAGGCGAAGGAGGGAAAATGATGGCAAAACAAAAAATTCGTATCCGTTTAAAAGCGTATGAACATCGCATTTTAGACCAATCAGCGGAGAAAATTGTAGAAACAGCAAAAAGAACTGGTGCTAGCGTGTCTGGTCCAATTCCATTACCAACTGAAAGAAGTCTTTATACAGTACTTCGTTCACCGCACGTATACAAAGATTCTCGTGAGCAATTTGAAATGCTTACACACAAACGTGTGATTGATATCATCAATCCAACACCTAAAACTGTTGACGCGTTAACAAAACTTGATCTACCATCAGGCGTAGATATCGAGATCAAACTTTAATAAAAACTAAAAAAATGGAGGTGTACTCATGACCAAAGGAATCTTAGGCAAAAAAGTAGGAATGACACAAGTGTTTACTGAATCAGGCGAATTAATCCCTGTAACAGTTATCGAAGCAACACCAAACGTTGTTTTACAAGTTAAAACAATGGAAAACGATGGATACGAAGCTGTTCAATTGGGTTACCAAGACAAACGCGAAGTATTATCAAACAAACCTGCAAAAGGACATGTAGCAAAAGCAAATACTGCTCCTAAGCGCTTCATTCGTGAATTTGACGATGTTGAGCTTAGTGAATACGAAGTGGGTAAAGAAATTCGTGTTGATAGTTTC
>JARIDM010000039.1 GCA_029263945.1 Sporosarcina sp. | reverse complement strand
TAAATGAAATTGCACCGTTCGTGACGTCTTCTCGACCTTGGCGTTTTGATGAAGAAATTTTTGCTTCCACAATAAAGTCTACTACATTTTTATCTTCTTTAGCCATTTCAAATGAAGGCACATCTTTAAACGCATCTTTCATCTCATCTGCCGAAAGTGCTTTTAAGTCTCCACTAAATAGTGCTTGTGAAATACGAATTGCTTGGTCTAGCGCATCTTGTCCGTGAATGAGACGGGTCATCTCTTCGGCAAGCGCTTTCTGTGCCGTACGAAGATGTGGTGTCTCTTGAACGGTAATTTCTAGCGCCTCAATTTCATCACGTTCAACAAACGTAAAGATTTTCATATATTTAATAACGTCTGCATCTGCAGTATTTATCCAGAACTGGTAAAATTCATAGGGCGATGTTTTTTCAGCGTCAAGCCAAATTGCACCCCCTGCAGTTTTGCCAAATTTAGTTCCATCTGCTTTGGTGACGAGTGGAATTGTAATTCCGAAAGCCTTTGCTTCTTCAGTTTGGACTTTACGTATAACTTCCAGGCCAGTCGTAATATTCCCCCACTGATCAGATCCTCCGATTTGTACACGGCAACCATGGTGCTCATAAAGATGATTAAAGTCAATCCCTTGAATCAGCATATAGGAAAATTCTGTAAAGGAAATGCCTCCTTCTAGTCGTGAAGCTACATTATCCTTTGCCAACATGTAATTCACGCTGAGTAGTTTACCAAAATCACGTAAAAACTCAATAATAGTCATTGCACCTATCCACTCTTTATTGTTCACCATTTGTGCGCCATTTTCTGTTTCAAAATCAAATATTCTTTGCATTTGTTTTGTAATCCCTGCAACGTTTGCATCGATTTGTTCCGTTGTTTGTAACTGTCTTTCTTCAGAACGTCCCGAAGGATCTCCAATCATCCCCGTTGCGCCGCCCACAAGTAAAATCGGACGATGTCCATGGTTTTGGAATCTACGGAGTGTAAGTAACGGGACAATGTGACCAATGTGCATGCTATCTGCAGTTGGATCGACACCGCAGTACAAAGAAATTTTCTCTGTACTTAATAATTCAGCTAATCCTGCCTCATCTGTTTGTTGGTATAACAAACCTCTCCAAGTTAAATCTTCGATTAATTCATTTGTCATTTAAATTCCTCCTCAAAAAATAAAAAAAGTCCCTACATGGTTTTTAATAACCATGCAGGGACGTTAATTTTCAAAATAACGCGGTACCACCCAGCTTGAGAATAAATTCTCCGCTCAAAACACAATAACGCAGTGTATGCGTCACACTCAGTAGCTGTAATTCATGTATGGTATACTGAGCAACTTGCACCAAACGTTGCCTCTCTAAACAGTTCTACCAACATTACTTCGACTACTTCATCGTGCGAAAAGTTATATACTACTTCATTTTAGCGCATATTTAAAATAAGTCAATGGAAATTCTTTGATAAACAAACCACAGAATGTGTTATAATGAGAACGATTTAAGGAGGTCGATTTATTTGATTGAACAAATAAAAAATACCATTAAACGTATAGAAGATAAAATTACGAATTTAACTGAACAAAAATGGTCCAGAAGATTACGCATTACTTCTGGCGTCGCTTGGAACTTATTACTTCTCGTGATCATTGTCGGAATGACATTAACTGTATTCGCCGCTTCAGTAGGAGCTGGATACTTTGCATCACTCGTTGCAAAAGAACCCCTTCGCTCAAAGCAAGAAATGCGTGACCAAATCTTCTCCTATGAAGAAACTTCCGAAATATACTGGGCAAACCAAGTGTATATCGGAAAAATAAATACAGATATCGAGCGCAAAGAAACAAAGCTTGAGAATATCTCACCCTATGTAATTGACGCGGTATTTGCAACGGAAGATGAATACTTTGAAACGCATCCTGGTGTTGTGCCAAAAGCCATTTTCAGAGGTGTGTTACAAGATGTAACGAACTCCGCAAGTCAAACAGGTGGTTCAACACTTACACAACAATTAATTAAACTTCAAATTTTAACAAACGAAGTCTCTTATGAAAGAAAAGCGAAAGAAATACTGCTCGCTATGAGACTCGAAAAGTTTATGAGTAAAGAAGAAATTCTGGAGGCTTATTTAAATATTATCCCTTATGGGCGAAATGCTAATGGCGATAACATTGCAGGAATTGAAACTGCAGCCGATGGGATTTTCAATGTAAAAGCACAGGATTTAACACTACCACAAGCAGCATATATCGCAGGGATTCCTCAAGCACCTTATGCGTATACGCCTTTTTACAATCGGGGCAAAGGGCTAAAGGAACCAGATAATTTAAAACCTGGGATTAATAGAATGAAAACCGTCTTATTTCGCATGAAGGAAACAGGTTATATTACAAAAGAACAATATGATGAAGCGGTTGCTTATGACATTACACAGGATTTCAGGGCCCCTTCTTTACGAGCCAATGAAGAATATCCTTATTTAACACAAGAAATTCAAAATCAAACCGTAGATATTCTTGCGAAAATTATTGCGAAAGAAGATGGCATTGACCCTGCCAGACTAGAGGATGAATCAAAGTTAAAAGAAAAATATTCAATTATCGCAAGACGATCGATGAGTACCGAGGGTTATCGAATTCACTCGACAATTAATAAAGAACTTTACGACCGTTTAAATCAAGTCGCAAAGGACTTTGAATATTACGGCTATACCTTTACTGAAGAGGATAAAGATCCTGAAACAGGTGAAACCGTCCTAAATGAAAATCCTGTACAAGTTGGCAGCATGATGATTGAAAATCACTCAGGAAAGATTTTATCTTTTGTTGGTGGACGAGATTTTGAACTTGAGTCAACCAATCACGCAACACAAGCATACAGACAAAATGGTTCTTCCATGAAGCCTCTTGCGGTTTATGCGCCAGCTATTGAACTTGGCTATATCGGTGCAGGAAGCCCTGTCGTAGATGTTAAATTTAATACCAATTGGCCATTAGCCAATTATAATGCCTATGAAGAACTTGGTATTATTCCAGCTCGAGAAGCCCTAGCCAGTTCTCAAAACCTCTCTACCGCTAGACTATATAATGATATTTTAAATCATAGACCTGCTGAGTTTGTTGAAAAAATGGGCTTCTCAAGACTTCATGAAAATGATTATACCAATCCATCTTTTTCAATTGGTGCCATGGAAAACGGGACTAGTGTCGAAGAGAATACAAATGCCTTTGCTACTTTTGCAAACGGCGGTACATTTATAGATGCATATATGATTGAAAAAATTGAAGATATGGATGGAAACCTTATCTATCAACACGAAAGTAATCCCGTTGAAGTATTCAGCCCTCAAACGTCTTATATTATGTCGGATATGTTAAGAGATGTAACAAAATACGGAACGGCAACACTCATGAAAAACACATTGAATTTCGGGATGGATATTGCAGCGAAAACAGGTACTACAGATAATTACGCTGATGTTTGGTTAGTCGGATACAACCCTAATGTCTCACTTGGTGTATGGCTAGGATATCGCGATACGAAACGTGGACTTAAAGATGTCGGTAGCTCCTATCCACAACCCAACGAAAGGGTAAATCTAATTTTTGCACGCCTTATGAATGCAGCAAATGAAGTACAACCAGACATTATCGGTGCAAAAGATACGTTCCAACGTCCAGAAGGCGTTGTTTCTAGATCATTTTGTGGCATTTCCGGACTCGCACCGTCAAAAGCATGTGCAAGTGCTGGACTTGTCAGATCTGATTTGTTTAATGCATATGCATTTTTACCAAACAAAGCAGATGATAGCATGATTTCAGCATCATACGTTTCAATAAATGGGAAAAAATATATTGCTTTACCTAGCACACCTTCTGAATTTATCGTTCCAGGGGGTGCCGGTGTAAATCAGGCATTTATCACTCGTATGCTTGGTCCTTGGA
>JARIDM010000035.1 GCA_029263945.1 Sporosarcina sp. | reverse complement strand
GATGTGAACGGTCTAGGTGATTTTGTTGGGATTCTATATTTATTTATCATTACCTCTTTCGGAATTAATTTTGCTGTTATTCATGATTTTGTGATCATTTTATATAAAAAATACAAAGAAGAAACGTCTTAATTTAAAAAGCATGCGACCTCTAGGAGTCACATGCTTTTTCATATTCCAATGTTACTGTCCGACCCTTTAAAGAATCATTTGAACGTATGCATATACGGCAATCACAAGAACAAGCGACCCGGCCAAACCTGCAAGAAACGGTTTATAGCCCGCTCTACGGAATGCTGAAAACTTAACATCTAATCCAAGTCCTGCCATCGCCATTGCCATTAATAGATAAGAAAGCGAGACAATTTGTGTTGCAATGAACTCTGGCACAACGCCAGTTGAATAGAGTGCACTTACAGCTAAAAACCCAAATATAAACCAAGGAATCGGAAGGTTTTTTAATGAAAATGCATGGCCTGCTGCACGGTCTTTTTTTGCCATATAGATGCTAATGCCTCCGACAACAAAGACAAGCAACATGACACGTGTCAGTTTTACAACCAATGCAAAATCAAGCGCAACTGCGCCCCCTGCATCTCCAGCCGCAACGACGTGTGCAATTTCATGCAGTGTCCCTCCTGCGAACATTCCGTATCCCGCTTCAGTAAGATTTAAAAATGGATAAAAAATTGAGTACATAAATGTGAACAAGGTTCCCAATATCGCAATAATCGCAACACTGACAGCTGTTTCTTCAGGTTTTGCCTTCACTTGAGATGACACGGCGACAATTGCTGCAGCACCGCAAATCCCCGTTCCACAAGCCGTTAGAAAACCAACCATCTTATCCACCTTCAGTATTTTCATAAATGCATAAACGGCACCAATCCCAACGACAATACTCCCAAATGCAAGCACAAATGCAGGCCAACCCGCAGAAGCGATATCACTTAAATTCAAACGCATGCCTAGTAAAATAATTCCCACACGCAATAATTTTTTAGATGAAAACGTGATTCCGTCTTTCCATTCTGCTTGCACAGGTAAAAAAGTATTCCACAACATCCCGAGTAAAATAGCAAAAACCAATGGACCTACTAAAGAAAGATAAGGCAAGACTGTTACAACTTTTGCGACCATTGCAAGTAAAAATGTTAAGCCGACCCCAATTACAAATCCTTTTTTCAAAAAATCACCCCATAACTTACTTTAATCATAAAAGGTTTGTTGCTATTAGTAAAATAGATATTTATGATAAAATCAATCAGGAATACTGATCATTTGAAATGAGGAGTTAATATGCAACTAGAAGAACTCAAAACGTTCATAGCAGTCGCAGATTTTAAAAACTTTACACAAGCAGCAAAAAATTTAAATATGTCCCAACCGACAGTAAGTCTTCACATTAAAAATTTAGAAGAAGAGCTACACAGCGTACTTTTCATGCGCACAAAAAAGACTTTTCATATTACCCCTGCTGGAGAATTACTTTATAAACGTGCCGTACAACTCCTTCAATTAGCGGACAATACAAAAGAGGAAATTCTTTGGCAGCATAAAGAAGTCATTGGCACTTTACGAATTGCCGCGAGTTATACAATCGGTGAATCTGTACTTCCTAATATTATTGTAAAATTAAAGCAAAAGCACTCAAATTTACAAGTAGAAATCGCAATTAAAAACACACATGAAGTTGAAACAGCCGTACGTGAATTACGTTGTGATATAGGACTCATTGAAGGTACCATCCAATCCTCCAAACTCGACATTCAACCTTTTATGAATGACAAATTAATACTGGCTGCCTCTTGCCTTCATCCACTCGCAAACAAAAAAGTGATAAAAAAAGAAGAACTACGCAATGCACATTGGATTATGCGAGAAAAAGGTTCCGGCACACGTGAATATACCGATTACTTGCACCAAGCGATTGGACACCTCGAACCTACACGCACCATCATCAGTTCAAACGAAGGCGTCAAGCAACTTATCCTAAAAGGTCTCGGTATCGCAGTCGTATCTATTCACACCGTACAAGAGGAAATAGAACAAGGGCGCCTCGTGAAATTGAACACTTCGATTACGGCTCAAAAACGTACGTTTTCTGTCCTCTCCTCACCGCTTATGTCTACGCAGCAAAATGTTAAAGTCTTTTTAGA
>JARIDM010000016.1 GCA_029263945.1 Sporosarcina sp. | reverse complement strand
AAAACTCCCTTTCCACTAGTCATAGCAGAAAGGGAGTTCATTTACTTACTTTTCTTCAACAAATCCTGGTTTTTCCAGCATTCTGAAGATATTCTTTTTATATTCCTCTACACCTGGCTGGTCGAATGGGTTGACACCTAATAAATACGCACTCATGGCAACAGCTGCTTCAAAGAAATAAATTAAATAACCGATATGATACGCATCATGCTTATCTGCTGTGATGTGCATAAGTGGCACGCCGCCGTCATGATGGGCTTGCATTGTTGCTTGTAGCGTTACATCGTTAATTTCGTTCATTGTTTTAGCAGATAAATAATTCAGCCCATCTAAGTTATCCTTTGTCGTCGGGATTGAACTATCTTCAACAGGCTGTGCAAACTGGATAAACGTCTCAAAAATTTCACGTCGTCCATCTTGTACATATTGACCCATTGAATGTAAATCTGTTGGATAAGCGACAGATGCAGGATAAATTCCTTTGCCATCTTTCCCTTCACTTTCACCGAAAAGTTGCTTCCACCATTCATGGAAAGTCGCAAAACGCGGTGTGAAACTCGCTAAAATTTCAACATTATACCCTTCAGATAATAAATGATTTCTAACTGCAGCATACTGATAAGCAGCGTTTGAACTGAGGTCATCGCCTGCATACTCAGCAACCGCATCTTTTGCGCCTGCAAGTAATTGTTCAATGTCAATACCTGCAACCGCGATTGGAAGCAAGCCAACTGGTGTAAGGACTGAAAAACGTCCACCAATATCATCAGGCACAACGAAAGTCGTAAATCCTGAACGGTCTGCTAATTCTCTTAACGCACCTTGCGATTTATCTGTAATTGCAACAATTCTTTCGCTTGATGCCTCTTTGTAACGGTTTTCCATATACTCAAGTAAAATTCTGAAGGCAATGGCTGGTTCTGTCGTTGTGCCTGATTTTGAAATGACGATCACCGCAACTTCTTTGCCGTCAATATGCTTTAACAATTGTTTCATATATGTTCCGCTTAGGTTTTGTCCCGCAAAAATAAGTTCTGGATCCTCTACGTTTCGTTCAAAATAAGGAGATAGGGCATCTTGTACTGCTTTTGCACCTAAATACGAACCGCCGACACCAATCACCACGACGACTTCAGCTAATTTACGAAGTTTTTCAGCAGTCTTTAAAACACTCGTTAATTCATCTGCTGGCAATGTGTTGGGTAGGTCTCTCCATCCCAAAAAGTCAGAACCTATAGAAGTACCATTTTCCATCTTGCTGTGGATTTCCTTTACTTTTTCACCGTAAAGGTTATTCAGTTCACTCATTGAAATATGCGATTGACTTAATGTGATTGCTTGTGCCATTTCAAATCCGCCTCGTTTCTATGTATTGTTTTCAACTATTTTATTCCGTATTATTCAGTTAGTATACCACAATGTCTATGTTAAAATCACGGCGCAACAATTATCGATTTATGCTATAAAAAAACTAAATCCTTCCCTTACAAAAATCTAAAAAACCGCTTATGTAGATGGCTACACAAGCGATTATATAATGATTTCTTATCCTTTTACCGACCCAGCTAAGAGACCTCTGACAAAATACTTCCCTAAGAAAATATAGACGAGTAAGGTTGGCAAGGCCGCCAGGAGTGCACCTGCCATCTGAACGTTCCATTGGACAATTTGGCTGCCCGATAAGTTCTGCAAGGCCACCATAACAGGTTGTTTATCACCCGTCGTGATGGTCACCGCAAAGAGGAACTCATTCCAAATATTCGTAAATTGCCAAATGGCAACGACGACAAATCCAGTAATCGATAAAGGCGTAATGATATGTCTAAAGACGCCCAGGAAACTCGCACCGTCTATTTGGGCAGATTCAATCATTTCATCTGGAATGCTCGCATAGAAATTGCGGAACATTAACGTTGTGATTGGTAAGCCGTAGACAACGTGAACAAGGACCAATCCAGGGATTGTATTGTACAGTTCAATCGTTCTCAAAAATTGAATCATCGGGATTAAAATACTTTGATACGGAATAAACATACCAAAAAGAATAAAGGTAAAGATAATATCAGACCCTTTAAACTTCCATTTAGATAAAATATATCCATTCATCGCACCGAGTAAAGCAGAAAGCAATGTAGCAGGAATGACTAAGTAAAAACTATTCAACAAGTTGGGTGCTAAACTATCAAATGCCATTTTATATGAACTGAAATCAATTGACGTCGGGAGTGTCCACATTTGTGCTAATGACACTTCACTTAGCGGTTTCAAACTCGTAATAATAATGACATAGATGGGTGTTAAAAACAGAATTGAAATTAGCACCAATAATGTATATTTGACAATCGTTCCTATTCGTAATGACGCCATTACCCTTCACCCTTTCTATTATTCCATAGGTACGGGACAATAAAGACAGCGACTAATAGGAGCATAATAATTGCAATCGCAGCTCCATTTGCATAATAGTTCCCTCTAAAAGTTGTCTCGAACATATAAAGTCCAGGTACGTCCGTGACGAAGTTCGCACCCGAACCTGTCATGGCATAGACAAGGTCAAAGATTTTAAGTGAAATATGCGCCATAATAATGACCACACTCATTGTAATGGGCATTAGAATCGGTAAGATGATTTTTCTGTACACTTGAAACTCAGATGCGCCGTCCATTCTTGCTGCTTCACGAAGCTCATCGTCAATTCCACGTAAGCCCGCTAAATACATCGCCAGTGAAAAACCAGTCATTTGCCAAACCGCAGCAATCACAACTGCGATGATTGCAACTGGCAATCCAAACTCAATACTCCCCCATTTAAATCCCGCTAATATATTCGTATCCGTGTACCATTTGGGCTGTATGCCAAAGAGATTCAAGAACTTATTGAAACCAGTGGATGGGTTAAGCAACCATTGCCAAACAACACCCGTTACGATAAAGGATAAAGCCATCGGGAATAGAAAAATGTTCCTAAAGATCGATTCACCCTTCATTTTCTGGTCTAATAAAATCGCTAAAGCAAGGCCAATGACAATCACTAACCCGATAAACAAGATAGTGAAGAATAATGTATTTCGTAAGTCTGCTTGGAAACGGAAATCATTGAACAAATAAATATAGTTCTTTAACCCTGCAAACGAGAAGTCAGGAACAATGGTGTTGTAATTACTAACGGAGAGGTATCCCGTCCAACTGATAAATCCATAAACGAAGATTAAAATTAAAATGACTGAAGGGATCAAAAAGGCGATGGCAGTTAAATGGTCTTTTGAAAGCCTACGTTTTTTTACAACGGGTATTTCTTTCTCCAACTTAACTCCTCCTTATTTAAGATTTTATGTAATAGAGTCAATTTCATAATGACCTTATTCTGTGACAACGACGCAACATATTGTTCGGGAACGCTTTAACCCGACTATATGTTGTGGTGGAGTCGCTCTAAAACCCGATTATGAAAAGGAATACTTGAGCATTTGATTGACGTAAAAGAAAAAATGAAAGGGCTGCCTGTTAACGAGGCAGCCCCATAAATTTCTTACATATCAGGTGCTGCGTTTTGTAGTGAATTAATAAAGTTTTCAACGTCTTTTTGTGTAACAAAGATGTTCACAGCCTGATTTGCTTTTGTGACAAACCCTTCAGATGCAGCTGAACCGTGTGCAAGTGATGGGAATAAATTTGCCGTTTTAAAATCTTCAATTGTGTCTTTACCATAGTCATCATACTTCGATGGATCCGCATCGATTCTTGCTGGGATCGATCCTTTTAACGGGTTGAATGCATCTTGCCCTTCAACTGAACCAAGAACTGTTAAAAATTGCTCTGTCTCTTCTACGTTATCGATTCCTTTTGGTAAACCAAATGTATCTGTAATAACCGCAAAGTCACCCACTGTACCTGGGAATGGGAAGTAACCAAAGTCTTCATTTGTCACAAGGTTTAAGTCATTTACAAAATAACCTTTCGCCCAGTCACCCATGTTAATCATTGCCGCTTCTCCCTCAGCTACAAGTTGTGCTGAGTCTTGCCAGTTACGTGAAGAGTGATCTTCGTTTACATAATCTAAAATTTTACCGAAACTTTCAGCTGCCTTCACAACTTTATCATCCGTAAATTCAATATCTCCCGCAAACAAGTCATTGTAACCATCTGTGCCTAATTCAGCAGCTAAGACGTTTTCAAAGATTTGTGTTGCTTCCCAAGATTCTTTGTCACCAAGTGCTAACGGAACAACATCAGCAGCTTGAAGCTTATCCGCAACTGCAAAAAACTCTTCTAACGTAGTTGGTACTTCAATTCCGTGTTCTTCGAAAACAGCTTTGTTGTAAAATACAACGTTACCGCGGTGAATATTAACAGGAACTGAATAGATGTCATCGCCATCACTTACAAGTTCAATCAGTTCTTCTGGGAATTTATCCATCCATCCATTTTTTTCATATAAGTCATTGAGTGGAGACATTTTGTCTGCCGCTACCCAACTTTTGTTAAGCTCTTCCCCACCATGTACTTGGAATGTAGATGGCGGATCATTTCCTTGCATTCTCGTCGCGAGAACTGCTTTTGCGTTAGTTCCAGCGCCCCCTGCAACTGCAGCGTTTTCAACTGTGATTTCTGGGTGTAACTCATTGAATAGGTCAATCAGTGCAAGAAGTCCATCTTCTTCACCTGCACCTGTCCACCAACTGAAAATTTCAACTGCGCTGGTTTTATCCTTTTTATCAGCCTTATCTTTCCCTTTGTCTGTATCTCCCTTTGACGCATCGTCAGCACCACAAGCAGCTATGACAAGAACAAGCGACAATAATACGATTAAGCCATAAAATTTCTTCACTAATTACTCCCCCTTTGTTTTTGGTAACGCTTACAAACACAATAATACATGAATTCTGATAATGCTTTTCAACAAAAACCTGTATTTTTTTACGTTTACCTTCACTTTTTAAAGATGCTGTTTAAAAAGTGCTTTGGGGACATGTCAAAATACTTCTTAAACACACGACTAAAGTAATTAGGATCTTTATAACCGACTTTGTAACAAATTTCTTTTAGCGAATAGCAATTTTGCTCGATTAATAACTTCGCATGGGTCATTCTTGTTTTAGTTAAAAACTCAATAAAAGTTTCCCCAGCCTCTTCTTTAAAAAGGTTCGAAAAATAGTTTGGACTTAAATTAACCACTTTTGCGACTTCTTCCAGTGTAATGGCCTTTGCAAAATTTTCTTCAATATAGCTGACTGCTTGGCTCATCGATTCTTTTGAGTGCCAGTAGTCCTTCATTCTCATACAGCACATATTTAAATAAGTCGTCCACTCTTCCGACGATTGGGTTTTAAAGATTGTACTTTCATGGGGGTAAATACCCCTTACAGAAAATAGCGTTTGAATAGAAATATATAGATTTTCCTTTGCACTATTCGTTAATGAAAGCTCAACTTCTTTGAATTTCTCAAGCGCATCCTCTTGTTTTCCTTTCTCAACAGCTTTAATAATTTCCTTACTATGGTCATTGATATCAGCCTGATCTCTTTCTTGTAAAAATCCATATTTAGTTTTTCCTTCAGTCATAAGTTGGAAATAAGCAGCATAAGCACTGCGGTAGGAAGCGTACATGCTTTCAACTTTCTCTTCAATCCGCCCAATGCCTATAAACAACGCCTCTTCATACTCCAGCGATAACTTTCTTGCAAAAACCAATTGATTTGCTTTCGTTTCTCGCGTGTTGACCATTACCATAATGATGAGGATGTCTTCTTTTTCATAAAATAAGAAGTCATAAGCCTCCACTCGGTTTAACTGTGCTTTAATGTCCGCCAAAAGATCAAGTTCGTGTCCACCCATGACCAGAAAATAGCCAGAAACCATCTGTGGAAATAATTGTTGCTGGAGGGTTAGTAAATGCGCTTGAAAAGGTTGTTTTATAAGCCCCCTAATCAGTCGCTCCCCTAATAATTGCTGCGATTGATGCTTTTCAAGTTCCATCTTTTCTTCTACGCCAATTTCTTTTTGTAAACGAAAGAGCGCTTTGACTATTTCTTCTTTTTTCTCAGGCTTTAAAATATAATCTTTAATCCCGTATTGCATCGCTTGTTTTGCATACGCAAACGTATCATATGCTGTAACTAAAATAAATTTAACCGCAGGAAGTTGAAGATGAATCTGTTCAATCGCTTCTAATCCATTTACACCTGGCATTTTAATGTCCATAAAGATGATATGGGGACGTTTTTCTAATGCCAATTCAATGGCCCTACGTCCATTTTCAGCCTCCCCTACAACTTCCATGTCCTTGAAGTTGTCCTGAATGAACTTTCTCATCGCTTTTCTTTCTAACAATTCATCATCAGCAATTAAGATTCTCATATGATTCACTCCGATCTTTCGGTAAAAATAAGCGGATCGTTGTCCATTGTCCCACTTCCGATTCGATTTCCACGACATCACTTTTTTGGTAAAAAAGCTGCAAACGCCTAATCACATTTGTTAAACCAATTCCTGTAGAGTGCCCGACATGATCCTCTTTACGTTCCACTAAGGAAAGTAATCGTTGGATCTCTACCCCACTCATTCCTTCTCCGTCATCGCTTACTTCAACAATGACCTCATTTTGAGTTTGCTTCACCTGAATCGTGATGCGGCCCCCTTCTTCTCTACTTTCAATGCCGTGTATAAATGCATTTTCTACGAGTGGTTGTAGCGTTAACCGCGGGATTTCAATAGCTAAGCAAGTCTCGTCAATTTTTGTGACAAACTGAATTCTTTCCGAAAACCTCGTTTTTTGAATTCTAAAATAATCTTCCACAATTTCCAGTTCCTCTTTCAAGGTCACTTCCTTATCGATTTCATCTAAGCTATGTCTAAGAAGCGCTGCCACAGAGTCTATTAACCTAGAAGTTGCATTGGCATTTTCTAAATAAGCCATCTTAGAAATCGTATTTAACGTATTAAATAGAAAGTGCGGATTGATTTGATTTTGTAAATGTTTTAATTCCATTTCCTTTAATAATTGATCTAATTCCGATTGGTCTTTTATTTCACGGACAAGCTCGTGAATATTTGCACGCATATGATTGAATGCATCGCCCAAAAGCCTCAGCTCATCATTAGATTGTATTTCAACTGGTTCTCCGATTAAATCTCCCCTGGCAACTTCTTTTGCGGCAGAAGATAACTTGTCCAATGGTCGCGTAATGCCATTAGCGAACCAGAGCGCAAATAGAACGGCAAGCGTAATCGTCGTTAAAAATAGAAAAACAATAAACATTACAAAATAGCCATTTCTCACTTGAAAATCTTTGTAGAAAGATTGATAAGCTGTGAGTTCTACGTCTATGAGTTCAAGTGCTAGTTCTTGAATATACCCTGCGGATACTCTCGCTTCTTCTAAATGTTTTGTATAGTTTTCAATATCTTCTCTCAAGACAAACCCCATCGTAAGTTCACTTTCATGTATAAATGTATCGATTAAATCTTGGTAGTTTTTCATTTTGGTTTCTTCAGCATAATGAAAGACATCTGCTAATTTTCGTTGTTCTTTTTGTAAGGCTGTCTTTTCTAAAAAATATAGCTCGGCATTTTTCTCATCTTGTTCAAGCACATAAACCCTCGTTAACGTATATAATTCTGTTGACTTTTGCGAAATGGAATTGAGGAGTAAAAAGCGTTGGAAGCTATCATTGTAATTATTCGTAAGTTTATTTGAACTAAAAAATATTAAAATGGATGTGATTTGAAATAAAAGAACAAAGACGAAGAAATAGGCCAATAACTTTCCTTGGATGGTCTTCAATTAAATTCACCTTGACGCAATCGATCCACATCTTGCTTTTCTACAATCTGCGTCCTTGTGTACACTTCATTATCTAAAATATCTTGTTTTTGTAACTTCATCATTAACTTCATCGCTTCATAGCCCATTTCTTTTGGATATTGCGCAATGGTTACATCTATTTCACCATTTCTGATTAAAGAAAGTGTACGTGGCAACACATCGAATGCCGTAATGTACACGTCTTTAAAAGGGGCAATTTCATTCAGCCCTTCTACTATGCCAAGTCCGTCTAACGCACTTAACCCGACTAATGCCGTAATCGATGGATGTTCCTTCAACAAAGTATAAGTCGCTTGTGCTGCACCGATTTGCGTAATATTAGATTCTTGACTGCCGACAATTTGAATCCGTTCCACTAACTTGATGGCTTCTTCAAATCCTGCCATTCTCTCTTGTTGGTTGATGGAATCATAACGTCCCGTCACGATACCAACAAACTGTTTCCCCACTGTGTTCTTAATCATTGCTTCTCCTACAAGTTGACCCGCGTAAAAGTTATCTGTTCCTACATAAGCTTTTCGAACACTGTCTTTCACATCCGTATCGATTGTAATAATGGGGATATGTCTTTCCGTCCCTTTAAAAACCAGTTCAGAAAACTCTGCCCCTTCCACTCCTTGAATAATAATCCCATCTACCTTTACTGAAATCATACGGTCAAATAACTTTAACAGCTGGTCATTATCTGCTTTTAGGGGACCTACGTATTCCAAATAGATATCATTTTCAGCAGCGGCTTTCTTTGCGCCTTCTTCAACGAGCCGCCAGTATTCGTTATCTATTTCTTCAGCAATTAACACAATATGATGCTTATATTCACTTGGCTCTGCGATTTCTTTTTCAATATAAAACGTTTTATAACCATAATAGCTCACGCCCGATAAACTAATGATTAATAGAACACAAATTAATATATAAATGATTCCTTTGGAAGACTTTAACATTCCACACCTACTTTACTTAATATTCCTACAATATATATTGTCTAGTCAATTTCGAATTTTAGCAAGTGGCAAAATTCAACTGAACCGAAGAAGTTGAAATACACGGCTTTCATTGGTAGAATCATTGATTGTAGAGAGAAAAAGGGGGATTATTATGATACGTCTAATCGCGATTGATATGGATGGAACATTATTAGGTCCTGATCATACAATCAGTACTAAAAATAAAGAAGCAATCTTAGCAGCACAAGAAAATGGCATTGAAGTTGTGGTCGCTACAGGAAGAAGTTATCCAGAAGCCTGTGAACCACTTCATGAAGTTGGTTTAAAGCCTTCTTTCATTTGTATTAACGGGGCGGAAGTAAGAAATCGTGACGGAGAACTTCTATCAGAAGTACATATGGATAAAAAAGACGTCGATAAAGTGATTGAAATTTTAGCCGCTCATGAAATAGACTACCAATTGTTTATAGACAAAGTTGTCTATACCACAAACGCACAAGCTTCAGTTGATACATTTATTCAACTCGCCCATGCTGCAAACCAAGTACCAGAAGTAGACGAAATCCGACTTGAAATACAGGACCGATTGGACCGCGGCATTATCAATGAAGTCGATTCGTTCGATCAAATTATCGCTGCGCGTGGCGATTCTATTTATAAGGTTTTTGGAACGTCTTATCATATGCAACAACTGGATGATGCCCGAGCAATCCTAAAAGAATTCCCTGGACTGGCTGTCACCTCTTCTGGTGCGGGAAACTTAGAAATCACGAGCATTCATGCCCAAAAAGGGATTGCTGTTGAACAATACGCAAAAAACATAGGACTTTCAATGGACCAAGTGATGGTCATAGGTGATAATTACAACGACCTCTCGATGATGGAACGCGCAGGACGTTCAGTCGCAATGGGGAATGCACCCGAAGCGATCAAAGCTTCTTGTACACATGTCACGACAACAAATGAACATGACGGTGTCGGCGTCGCCATCGAAGAGATTATTCAATTACAGAAATCATAATTGCACATAAAAAAAGAGCGTTCCTTTTCAATTTAGAAAAAGGAAGCTCTTTTTTTCACATAAATAACTGTACTAATGAACCAATAATTGCAACAGAAAGCATGATTTTACTAATCATCATGAACTTTTTATCCTTTAATTTCAAGAGTAAACCTGCCACAGCAATAATTGCCCAAACTATTGTTAAGATCTTTTGCCCAATAAAGTTTGACGGCAAAGATGAAAAAGTAATGTAAGCGAATACGACGCCAAATACCATGTTAACTATAAAAATACCGTTGGCCGCCTCGTTTTTAGTTCTGTATAATAAAGCTTGAATAATAAGTGCAGTTATAATAAACACCATCGCGATGATCCCATAAATTCCCAAAGCCATCATTATTCCTCCTTTCTATTCTACTCATTATAATACCTTATTCTTGAAAATTGTAAACTAGTCTATCATATGCAAAAAAACAGACAACAACCTCGTAATATAACGAGGTTGTTGTCTGTTTTAAAAATCTCTATTAGAACCAG
>JARIDM010000270.1 GCA_029263945.1 Sporosarcina sp. | reverse complement strand
GTCATGAAATTATCACGCTCTGTATCCGCTGCAATGACCTCAATCGGTTGTCCCGTACGTTCTGCAAGAATTCCATTAAGCTTTTCACGAAGGAATAAGATTCTTTTAGCAGCAATTTCAATTTCAGTTGCTTGCCCCTGTGCACCACCTAATGGTTGGTGAATCATGACCTCTGCATTTGGAAGTGCAAAACGCTTACCTTCTGCGCCAGCCGTCAATAAAAATGCACCCATAGAAGCAGCCATTCCAATACAAATTGTTTGAATGTCAGGCTTTATAAATTGCATCGTATCAAAAATTGCCATTCCTGCGGTGATGCTTCCACCCGGACTATTGATATAAATCGAAATGTCTTTTTCCGGATCTTCAGCTTCTAAAAATAATAGCTGCGCAACAATTGAGTTTGCTACGTTGTCATCAATCGCGCTTCCAAGCATTATAATTCTGTCTTTTAACAAGCGCGAGTAGATATCATACGCTCTTTCACCTCGACTTGTTTGTTCAATTACTGTAGGTATTAATTGCATTTTATTTCCTCCTTCAAGGTGGATGTACTTGTTGTTTGCTGAAATGTATTTCGATTTCAACTATAGCTTTATCATACATAGTATGGTCAATAAAGGTCAAATATAACGCTTAAATAAAGACCTTGCTTTTAGCATTTTCCATGAGTATAATATGGAATGCTCGCGGTACTCATGAATGTACCCTTTTCGTCCTCGTAGTGTAACGGATAACACGCAAGCCTCCGAAGCTTGTGATGTGGGTTCGATTCCCGCCGAGGGCATTTCTCAATACGTACGCCCATTCACATTCGTGAGTGGGTTTTTCTTTTATCCACAATCTACGCGCTGCTAGTTCTACCTAATCTTAAACAAGTTTACTTAACTTTATTCACTCGTGAATGATATGAGTCAATTTCACAATGACCTTATTGTACTACAACGACGCAATCTATCTTTCGAGAAAGGTTCAACTCAACAATAGGTCTGACAGTGTAGCAGTAAAATCTTATTATGAAATCACATGGCATATGACTATAATCGGCGCGGGGTGACTATGTAAAATAAATCGTGAAACCCTTTTTTCCAATTCCTTTGTATTAACAAAGAGAGCGCGGGCAAAAAAACCGTTCTTCGATTTCAAATGACAAAATGAAGCCATCTCGCAGTTGTTTAATTTCCTTTTTCAACAAAGGAGGCAAGCGTTTCAATCGCTTGTTCCTCGTCATTTCCACTACTCATCAGCGTAATTTCAGTTCCTTTTCCGATTGCAAGGCTCATCACACCCATGATACTTTTAGCGTTTACTTGACGATCTCCTTTTTGGATAAATATATCAGAAGTAAATCGATTTGCTTCTTGAACAAATAATGCCGCTTGCCTCGCCTGTATACCGGGTTTAATATTTACTGCAACTTTTCTCTCTGCCATGTTGACAACTCCTTCCTTTTAAACGAGTCTTTACGGGTTACCCATTCCGCCAGTACGGAGATTCTCAGCAATTTCTTCTATTTTTCTTAATCTATGGTTCACACCAGATTTACTAACTTTTGCACCCGTCACAAGTTCACCCAATTCTTTTAGGGTAATGTCTTGGTGTTCTACACGAAGTTGTGCAATCTCTTGCAGACGATCAGGCAATTGATCCAAACCCACTGTTTCTTGTATGAATTTAATATTCGATACTTGGCGCTGTGCCGCACTAATCGTTTTATTCATATTCGCAGTTTCGCAGTTAACAAGCCTATTTACACTATTACGCATATCTCTAATAATTCGGACGTCTTCAAATTTCATAAGACCTGCATGTGCACCGACGACCCCTAAAAAGTCTGAAATTTTCTCTGCTTCTTTCAAATAAGCGATATAACCATTTTTCCGTTCAATTGATTTCGCATTCAGATGGAATGTATTCATCAATTCCACCAACGCGTCACTGTGCTCTTTATAAATCGAAAAAATCTCTAGATGATAAGAGGAAGTCTCTGGATTGTTGACCGAACCACTCGCGAGGAAAGCGCCGCGCAAATAAGCGCGTTTACAGCAATCATTTTTGATAATTTCAGCAGGGATTTCATTTTTAAACTCAAAATTTCCCGTTAAAATTAGCAATTCCTCTAGTAAAGACTTCGCTCCTTCTCGGATTCGACAAATATAGACGTTGTTTTTCTTCAATTGCATTTTTTTTCGAACGAGTAATTCAATCTTATAGGGATACAAACGCTTAAGATTAGAGTATAATCGACGCGCAATCGCCGCATTCTCCGTTTGTACATCAAGACTTAAGTTTTTATTTGAAAAAGAAAGCGCGCCATTCATGCGAATAAACGCAGATACCTCTGCACGTACGCAACAATCTTCTGAAACAAATTGTGTGATTTCTTTCTTAGTTCTGGAAGCGAATGACATTTTCTCCCGCCTTTCAGACGATATTCACGCCTATTTCTTCTCATCTTCACTTTCCATACACTCAAATAACCACGTAGCAACTTTTTCTGATTTATGTCTAATATGACCATCTGTAATTACCGCAATGTCTTTTTCTACAACCTCTGTCACCAGTTGTTGTAGTTTCTCTAAATCAGGCTCCACAGGACGGGGAAAACCTTCATACTCTCCAATATCTAAAAGAGGTGAAATATCACCTTCATTTAACAACACTGTATCAATGAAAGGTTCTCCTGCATGATCATATAAAGCCTGGACATGCTCCGAGGCAGAATATTCTAGCGTTTCCCCCGCTTGTGTAGTTAAATTACAAATGTAAACTTTTTTCGCGCTAGACGACAACACTGCTTGACGAATCTCTTGTACCAACAACGTCGGCAAGATACTCGTATATAAACTACCAGGTCCAAAGACAAGAAGATCTGCCTCTTCAATCGCACGGATTGTCTCTGGTAGAGGTTGTACTTCTTGTGGTGATAAATAAACCCTTTGAATTTTACGACCGTAAACTGGGATTTTAGACTCTCCTGTTACAATTGTTCCGTCCTCTAATTCTGCGTGCAATGTAATTCGTTGATTGGCGGCTGGTAAAACACGCCCTTTAATATTTAAAACTTGGCTCATCTTCTGCACTGCACTAGCGAAATCTCCAGTAATATCTGTCATTGCCGCAAGCATTAAATTTCCTAACGAATGACCTTTTAAATCTTCCGAAATTGCAAAACGATATTGGAACATCTTCTCAATAAGAGGTTCAACGTCGGACAGTGCTGCCATGACATTTCGGACATCTCCTGGAGGCGGAATATCATACTCATCAAGAAGCCGCCCAGAACTTCCCCCATCATCTGCAACGGTAACCACTGCAGTAATATCAATTGGAAGCTTCTTCAACCCGCGTACAAGTGTTGACAAGCCAGTTCCACCACCAAATATGACAAGTTTTTTCACAAGCTTGGCGTGCGGCATAACGTCAACCCTTTCTCTTTTTAATGTCACGGTGTGAAATAAGCGCCCCGTATTCTTCGCTAAATCGCGCACCAAAGAATTCAGCTAATGTCACTGATCGGTGCTGACCGCCAGTACATCCAAATGCAATAACGACTTGCGATTTACCTTCATTCTTATACTGCGGGATTAAAAACTTAAATAAATCAGTTAGTTTTTCAATGAGGATTTTTGTCTCATTCCATTTCAGAACATATTCAGAAACTTCTGTATCAAGGCCAGTCTTTGGTTTTAGTTCTTCAATATAAAATGGATTTGGCAGGAAACGCACATCAAAAACAACATCTGCATCAATTGGCATTCCATGCTTAAAGCCAAAAGACACAAAATTAACCTTAAAAATCGTCTCTATTCCAGACGAGAACTCTGTTATAATTTTCTCCCTGAGTGACCTAGGAAGAATATCAGATGTGTTAAAAATCGAACGCGCACGTCCTCTTAACTCGGATAGCAATTCTCGCTCTTTTCGAATCCCATCTAGGGGTAATCCACCTTCTGAAAGTGGATGTGAACGTCTGCTTTCTTTATAACGTCTTACCAGCGTTTCATCATCCGCATCTAAAAACAGTATCCGAAACGATACACCGTCTGTTGCACTCAGCTTATCCAATGCACCTACCAGTGAGTCAAACAAGTTACCGCCCCGTGTATCCATAACCGCTGCAATACGTCTCATCTTATTTTCAGATTTCATCATTAAATCTAAGAAAGTGACAAGTAATTCGGGTGGTAAATTATCAATGCAATAAAATCCCAAGTCTTCAAAACTTTGCATAGCAACAGTTTTACCAGCTCCAGACATTCCCGTAATAATAACAAGTTCAACATCATCATTATAGGTACGTTTTTCAGTCATCGCTCATCATCCTTCCAATGAATTTTGTATTTCCTCTTTTAATAACTCAAATTCTTCCGTGTAATAGAATGTACCATACTGCATCCCCTGTTGTGACACTGCAAAAAGAAGATTTGTTCGATCTCCTTCTGCCATCGGAAGCGTTTTCAAACTTTCGACAGGATGCCATTCAAGTTCACCTTCAACTGTTGTTGTAAAGGGTTTGCCAATTAAATCATCGGCAATAAAAGTAAACAACATCCATTCATCATTTACGACTGTATCTGTTTCATCCTTTATAACCATCGTATAAACACATTTCAAATGTGCATTCACAGGCTCAGTTCCTGTTTCTTCTTTAAACTCTCTTACAGCTGCATTATATATTGACTCGCCTGTATCCATTTTCCCACCTGGTGCTACATACCATCCACGACGTGGTTTTTTTAAAAGTAAAACTTGGTCGTCTTTCATAACGAGTAAATTTGCGATTCGTTGCATCATTACATCCCCACTCTATTTATACATTATGTTCTATTATACATACTTAACTACCTGTCCGTCATTCGAAAGGCATATAATTAAGTGCAACATTTAATAAATAAAAAACGCAAAAAGAAAAACCGCCTTCCTAAACGCGGAAGGCGGTTTAAAATTATACTATATCAAAAGGGGGGTCAATTGATATTTCTACTTTAGTATACCCTTCAGACATTGCATTACTGTTACAACTTCATTAAAGAATGATTAAGTTAGAATCTAAGCCTTAATCTCTTACTTGAGGCTCCTTAAGGCTAGCAACAGCTGATTAAATCGATACAATCGATTTGCGCATGACCACAAAATCTGTAATATTAGGCTTCGATTGTTAATTGATCTTTGAGTTCTTCAATATATTGCTGAACCGCTTGTGCTGCAATACTTCCATCACCAGTTGCTGTTACAATTTGGCGAAGTAATTTTTCACGAACATCTCCAGCCGCATAAATACCAGGAATTTTCGTTTCCATTACTTCATTCGTCTCGACATAGCCATTTTCATCGAGTATGCCAAGATGAGCGAATGGTGCTGTTAATGGGTCCATACCTACATAAACAAACATACCATCCGTTTCAAATTCTCTTTCGGTTCCATCTACTGTTGATTGAAGTGTAACAGAACCAATCTTTCCATCTTTTTCATTTACTTCTTTAACTGTTGTATTCCAAATGAATTCCATTTTTTCATTGGCAAATGCACGGTCTTGTAAAATCTTTTGCGCACGTAATTCATCACGACGGTGAATGACTGTTACTTTATCAGCGAAGCGTGTTAAATAAGAACCTTCTTCAACCGCTGAATCTCCTCCACCGACAACAATAATTTCTTTCCCTCGGAAAAATGCACCATCACAAACTGCACAATAACTTACGCCACTTCCTGTAAGTTCAGTTTCGCCTGGAATGCCCATTTTTCTATATTCTGCACCCGTTGTAATAATGATTGCACGCGCTTTGTATACTTGCTCGCCGCAATGTATTGTTTTGTATTCTTTCCCGTCGACAATGTCGGTTACATCACCATAAGCATAATCTGCACCAAATTTACGCGCATGATCAAACATTTTAGTAGATAAATCCGGGCCTAATATATGTTCAAATCCAGGATAATTTTCAATATCTTCCGTTGATGCCATTTGTCCGCCTGGTGCGCCTCTTTCGAGCATCAATGTCGTGAGATTACCACGTGATGTATAAACAGCCGCTGTTAATCCAGCTGGGCCTGCACCAACAATTATTACGTCATAAATTTTCTCTGTTGCCATTTGAACTTCCTCCTCTAGAAATCTTACACTGAGTAAATCTTATAAGATTTTTTTAGAACGTTCAACTTAACTGCCTGTATCGTAACGAAGACAGTTATTAAGAATTTAAATGTGGTAAAAACGCCATTAAGTGGTTAACGTATCTCGTTAATGTCGGTGTTGAAATAGCATACTTCTCTGCTAAAGCTTTTTTCGTAACCCCATCATACCGCGCAGATTGAAACATATAGTCCGCTGCGGCAGCCAACCCTTTTGGATTTTTAAAAGGATAAGATTTCATTAAACCTTTTTCACAAAGTGTAAACCACATTTGAAACAAGTGGGCAGATTCATAATTTAGCGGACAATACGCTTCATAAAGCAATTCAGTTGTTTCTAATGCGCGTGTAAATGATTTTTCAAAAGAATTGTCTTTTAATGCATCATAATTAAGTCCGTTCACTAAAAATAAACGTTCTAGGGAGCTCAATTTATCAATGTCTATATATTTAGGATGCGAAATTAACTCTTGTTTATGCGCAGATTTCCCCAGCAAATAAAATCCTAGCATGCGTTCACTTCTGTATTCATTTTGAATTTTGCTCAGTATAAATTGACGATCCTGTTCAACAGAATCTACTTCAATCTTCCCAGGAACATCCGTCCAAGGTTCAAACCCTTTTTTAGAGGGATCTATTTCAATTAACTTCGCATACGCATCTCTCGAGATTTCTTCATGACCCGTAAAATAAGCTGAATTTGCTAACCAAAAGTAAAAACCAGCATCTCCTTCAAAACCTTGCTTTTGTAAACTACGTAACCAAACAAATGCCTCTTTGTGTTTACCTACAAGTGCAAACGTTGCGCCTAATTTATAACGATGTTCAATCAAATAAGGTTTTATTTTCATTAACAATTCAAGTAACGGCTCTAAATCCTCATCATCTTTATCATAATAATAAAAAACGGCAAGATTGCACAATGCATGCAAGTTTCCTTTATTTCGATGCAACACTTCGTTTAAAAGTTCGATTGCTTTTTGTTTTTTTCCAACATAAAAATAAGCAAGTGCTAAATTATTAAAAGCAGCCCAAAACTCTGGGTTATCGATAATAATTGATTCGAATAATTTAATCGCATCTGCAAAGTTTCCCGTTTCCATTAAACGCCTTGCTTTTTCTTGCAACATATAAACTTCAGCATCTTCATCTTCATCCAAATAAGGTTCATTTTGTTCAACAAAATCGATAATCTCTTTCGATTCGTCTTTAAATGGTCCCGCAGGATCTATTTCCACATACTTTTCCGCATACGCTTTTGCTTCTTTTAGTAAGTTCAGATGCGCGTGAACTTCTGCTAAATAGAAAACCACCTCTGTAGAATCTGAATCCAGTTCATATGAGGCTACGAGCGTCTCATGTGCTTCATGGAAAAGTCCTTCTTCCATCATAAGTACCCCATATTGCATTAATATTTGTGGGTCTTCAGGACTTAATTCGGATGCCCTTTTCAAATATTTATGCGCATCATCAAAACGATCGCGTTGCATAGAATGCAGCGCTTTTTTATAATAAAACTCACCATCTGGCATGAATGATATGACTTTTTTATCGTTGTCTACCCTTTTTTTATCCAATGAAATTCCCCCGCAAAAATAAGAAGGAACGCGCTTAACGTTCCTTCGTGTAATTATACCCTAGTATAACATACCTAAAGCATTTCCTAATCTTTTTGAATTGTTCAAAAGAAATCACTGAACGATTCACTCTATCATGTCTTTTTTTGTGCGTGCTGCCATTTCTTCTTTTGTAAAAATAATTTTCACGGGATTCCCTCCTGCAAAAGCACCTGCTGGAATATCACAATTCACAAGCGAAGCCGCAGAGACGATTGCACCATCCCCAATTTCAATACCGGGAAGAATTGTTGTATTTGCACCAACTAAAACGTTCTTCCCAATGACGACATCACCAATTCGGTACTCATCGATTAAATACTCATGGGCAAGAATCGTTGTATTGTAGCCAATAACAGAATTATCGCCAATTTTTATTCGTTCTGGAAACATGACATCGGGCATGACCATCAGTGCAAAAGAAGTTTTTTGTCCAACTTCCATTTTTAAAAAAGTACGAAACAAGAAGTTTTTCATTGGGATAAAGGGTGTGTACCTCGATATTTGTATGACAATAAAGTTTTTAGTTACCTTTAAGAAAGGAACTGTTTTATAAATATGCCAGAGTGAATTGGCACTACCTTTTGCTGAATAGCGCTCTGTTCTTCTCAATTCGCCTCACCTTTGACAATTGGTAACAGGTCACTAATATGTTGCAACATATAGTCTGGATTATACTGCTGTAAAAAATCTTCCCCTTTTGCAGTCCAAGCAACGCCTACTGTTTTTACGCCTGCATTTTTCCCACCGACGATATCATGGTAATTATCCCCGATCATTAATGCTTCCTCTCGGTCTGCATCTAATCGTTTTAACGCGAGTAAGATCGGCTCAGGATCTGGCTTTGGCTTTAGTACATCATCGAGTCCAATCACAACATCGAACACGTCTCCAGCCTCCATCAGTTCGAGCCCTTTCCATAACATATGATTCTTCTTTGTCGAGACAATCCCAAGTTTATAACCTTCCGCCTTTAGAGTCCGAAGTGTTTCTGACACACCATCAAATTCTGTTGACAGTTCATCATGATGAGCGGCATTCCACTCTCGGTACTCACCAACAAGTTGATCTGCTTTTTTAAGATCTATCAACCCAAACGTTTGGTCAAGGGTAGGGCCTAAAAATGGCAATATGTCTTTTCTACGATATTTTCCAGGATAATGCGTTTCTAATACATGTTCAAACGTCCGGAATATTAATTCATTCGTATCGAATATTGTCCCATCAAAATCAAATAATATTGTTGTAATTTTTTTAGTCATTTTAGTTTTGCAGCTCCTATTTATCCTGATATGTTTCTTTCACTTTAAGTTTATAACGTCTGATGATGAATAAAACAACTGCAACAACAATGGTCACTATAGAAACGACCTGTGCTGCACGTAAGACGCCGCCGTACAAACTATCCGTACGCATTCCCTCTATAAAATATCGACCAATTGAATACCAAGTTAGATAAAAGAAAAACATTTCTCCGCGTTTTAATGCGACACGTCTTAATAATAGAATAATTACCAAGCCGACAAGATTCCAAAGCGACTCATAAAGAAATGTTGGGTGATAAGCAACCCCCTCTATCGTCATTTGATTCATAATCCAATCAGGGATAATCGTTGTGTTTAAAAAATGTTCAGAAACAGCACCACCGTGCGCTTCCTGATTCATAAAATTTCCCCAACGACCGATAATTTGTCCAATAAGTAAACCTGCAGCTGCGATATCCGCAATTTTCCAAAACGAAACACCACGCGCTTTAGTAAATACATATGTCGTAATAAACGCACCAATTAACGCACCATGTATCGCAATACCACCATTCCAAATTTGAATTATTTGGTCAAGGTTATCTTTATAGTAGTCCCAAGAAAAGACCACATAATAGATGCGTGCACTAAGTATCGAAATCGGGATCGCCCAAATTAATAAATCCGTCAAAAAATCTGGATGAACCCCTCGTTTTACCATTTCACGTTGAACAACAATAAAAGCAAGAACGATTCCAGTAGCAATGATGATTCCGTACCAAGCGATTGGAAAAGGTCCAAGTTTAAAAGCAATTGGATTTATGGCTAACAAGTCAAGCATTTATTCATCTTTCCCTTCTCCATCAAGTTCATCTTGTGCGTGGCCAATTGCATTATTTAATCGATTTGAAAATTCTTCTGCAGCATTAATGCCAAGTCTTTTCATACGATAATCCATAGCTGCCACTTCGATAATGACTGATAAGTTTCGCCCAGGACGAACAGGCACAACAAGTTTTGTGATTTCAGTGTCCATTATCTTCATTGTTTTTTCATCTAAACCGAGTCGATCATACATTTTATTTTCATCCCATAGTTCTAAGTCAATTACGATCGTAATTCTCTTATCACTCTTCACCGCACTTGCGCCAAATAAATTCATCATGTCTATTAACCCGACACCACGAATTTCAAGCATATGTTCAATTAAGTTAGGTGCATTCCCTATCAGTACATTCTTTGCAACTTCCCTAATTTCTACGAGGTCATCTGCGACAAGTCTATGTCCTCTTTTAACTAATTCAAGTGCGGTTTCACTCTTACCTACACCGCTCTTCCCTGTTAGTAAAACACCAATTCCATAAACATCCACAAGAACACCATGCAATGTTGTCATAGGTGCTAAACGACCTTCTAAGTAATTCGTCAACATACCAGAAAAACGCGTTGTCGGCACATCTGTTTCTAATACAGGTATTCCTTTTTCTTCGGCACTTTCAATCAGTTCTACTGGCACTTTCATCCCGTGAGATACGATGATAACCGGTGTATTTTCAGAACAAAGTCTTTCCATTCGATCCATTTTCTCTTCTTTTTCCAATAGGTTAAAAAAGGATAGTTCTGTTTTCCCTAATAACTGAACACGATCAGCTGGATAAAAAGTAAAATAACCTGCCATCTCTAAACCTGGACGAGATATATCACTTTTATGTATTTTTCGATCAACGCCTCTTTCTCCTGCACAAAGCTTAAGATCGAGTGCCTCTTTTATATCACTTACACTTACGTAAGCCATCCCAACCACTCCTTTCAATCTATCTTTATGAACTCACTCTAACATAATTAGGAATGATCTTGCTTTTTTCTGTTTGTTTTTTGATTTGAGTCAATTTCATAATTGGGTTTTACGACTTCACCACAACCATATGTCGGGTTAAGCCTCTCCCGAACGATAGGGTGCGTCGGTGTTAGCAGAATACACTCATAATGAGATTGACTGGCTGCATTATTTCTTAAATCCCATTATTTTATTCACTAAAAAAATTCAACAACGAAAAAGAATTCGCTGTTGAATTAATTTCCTATTAGCCATTATAACGAACAAGAACAGATCCTGTTTTAGCCTCCGCAAAAATATGCAATGTAGAACTGCCTTCCTCTACTTCTTTTTTAAAGCGAATTGAACGCTGTAAAAGTTGTTCTTGCTCTGTTGTTTTATCAACATCATCAAGACCAAGGTTTAACTTGCCCATATTCGAAGCAATCTCTCCTGACAAAGAAATGTCTTTAGGTACATAAATTTCTACAGAGCCACTCATTGTTTTGGCGTTGATTTTTTCAGCGGTTCGATTCGTTGTTGTAACGACAACATGACCACTTATCGATTGGGCTTCTACTTCATGTAAATCTCCATCGATATAAACACGACCATTTAAAGTTTCAGCTTCTAAAGTTTGCCCTTTAACTTCAGTCAATCCAATTGCACCATTTGCAGTTTCAAATTCAGCTTTTTGGAATGTTAATCCAGTAACATCGATTTTACCATTCGCTGTCTTCACGCGTACATTTTGAAAATTAGCGTCCTTCATATTAAAGGAACCACTCATCAGTCGCACAGAAAGCTTGTCATAATCTCGACGTGGAATATACAACGCAACTTTTACTTGCATCATTTTCATTGCACTTGAAAGACGCAACTTATCTCCATCTGAGACAAATAAGATTTTCTCAAGAAATTGTTCTTTGGCTGTTTCTTCTGTTTCTGCATTAAATGCCTTCACTGTAAATTCCGCACGTATTTCTTTTTCATCTGTAGAAAAAATATCGATTTTACCATGGTCTACATCTAAAATAATTTCTTTAATGCCCTCATCGGAATTCGTCAACGTGTGGGTAAACGTTACAGACTGCCCAAAAGGCGAATCGAAGTCTTTTACTTTTTGAACAGCCGTTTGCATAAACTGCATAAATCGATCCCCGACATAAGTGAATTCTTTACGAATGTCATCAAGAAACTCTTCCGTAGTCTTTTCCTGATTTTCAGTAGATTTATTAAAGGTAGACCTAGAATCTGAAGAAGATTGTTCATTCTCTGTATGAGATTCAACTGTTTGTGTAAATTCTTCTACAGACTGTTCGAATTTCGGTTCATCGCTGACCTTTGCACCTTCAGTTGTATTTGTTGGTCCGTTACTAAGATTCTCTAATAGAGATAATGCTTCGTCCATTGAAATCGTTCCATTTTCTAACATTGTTAAAATACGTTTTCTTTTACTTTGCATCTTTGCGCCTCCTAGTTCGGATCACTCCGGATTGTTAGTATATATACGATTGAAGTAGATAAAAGTTTCATAAAACAGCTCTTAAAATGAATGGTGAAAACTATTTACGTAGTTTCAGCTTTTTCAATAACCTTCTCCATCCGTTTCTTATCGCGTTCTAGGATGGGTTTTAAATAATGGCCGGTATAGGATTCCTTACATGCAGAAACTTTTTCTGGGGTTCCAGTAACAAGGATTTGGCCGCCTTTCTCCCCGCCCTCTGGCCCAAGGTCAATTAAATGATCAGCTGTTTTAATGACATCCAAATTATGCTCAATCACAAGCACTGTATTTCCCGTCTCAACTAATCTTTGTAAAACAACGAGTAATTTTTCAATATCATGTGCATGAAGACCCGTTGTTGGCTCATCTAGAATATAAAATGATTTACCATAAGACCTTTTGTGTAATTCAGAAGCAAGTTTAACACGTTGTGCCTCTCCGCCAGAAAGCGTCGTCGCAGGCTGTCCAAGTTTAATATAACCGAGGCCCACATCAGCTATCGTTTGTAGTTTCCGACTAATTTTAGGTATGTTTTCAAAGAAGACTAGTGCATTTTCCACAGTCATTTCGAGCACATCTGCAACATTCTTTCCTTTATATCGCACTTCTAACGTTTCTCGGTTATATCGTTTTCCGTGACATATTTCACAAGGCACATAAACGTCAGGGAGAAAGTGCATTTCAATTTTAATAATGCCATCCCCACGGCAAGCTTCACATCGACCGCCTTTGACGTTAAAACTAAAGCGACCCTTTTTATACCCACGGATTTTCGCTTCATTCGTCGAAGCAAAAACATCGCGCACATCATCAAACATACTGGTGTATGTAGCTGGATTGGACCTTGGGGTACGACCGATTGGTGACTGATCAATCTCAATAACCTTTTCTAGCGATTCAATTCCTGTAATTGACTTATGTTTGCCTGGCGGCTGTTTTGCTCGGTTTAACTTTTGTGCAAGTGATTTATAAAGAATTTCGTTCACAAGCGTACTTTTACCTGAACCGGAAACGCCTGTCACTGCGATAAACATGCCTAAAGGTATCTCTACATTAATCTTTTTCAAGTTGTTTTCAGCAGCACCTTTTATCGCAATTTTACGACCATCAGGTTTTCGACGCGAAAGAGGGAGTGCTATAAATTTGTCACCACTTAAATA
>JARIDM010000220.1 GCA_029263945.1 Sporosarcina sp. | reverse complement strand
AATTTCCAGGAATGGGTAGAAGATGATGCAGCGATATTTGTTCCTGCAGGTAAATGGCATAATCTCTTCAATACAGGAAATGTTCCGTTAAAATTGTATGCCATTTATGCGCCACCAGAACATTCTTACGGGACGGTCCACCAGACGAAAGCGGATGATGTTAGTTAAGGTGCAAAGTTTGTGCTAATTATCAAAACGGATCATAGGTATGATTGGGTTAGTGATCTATTTAATCGGTGGGGTAAGTCCGCAGTTTAAACCGACTATTGAATGGCTCATTTTATTTAGATTGGTCTTAGGCGCTGGGGGTGGGATACTCATGCCGATCTCTGAATCCCTTATTTATGATTATTATGAGGAAAAAGAACGAACGTAAATGAAACAAAAAAAGCTTCAATATAGCAAATAAATTGCATATAAAAAGGAGTCCCTTTCGAAATGTATTCGTTACGAAGGGGGCTCCTTTTGACGTTGTACTGTTAGATTATAAAAAGAATGCAATGAGTAATATGAGCACTACGGGTGCGAACAGTAAAAGGTACCCAAGTGGATTGCCGTAATTTAGGCCCCAACCAACGCCGAATCGCTTTTCTATGAAGATGGAAGGGTCTTGTTTATTTACATAGAAAACGCCGAATTTCCAATGTTCATCGTCATCATAATCTGTGCTACCTATGAATTCTTCTTCCGCTATAGCAACAGGAATACGTGAACCCCCTTGGCCGACTTTAAACGCATATACGCCAGTGGCAATCAAGATAACGAAGAGGAACCCAAGTGGCAATGCCAACATGAGGGATGGATTTTGAAAGCCTTCATGAATCGTTGTGAGCTGGAAAAAGCTCATTAGAATCGTTACGAGCACAGACGTCAGTAGCATAAACCAACTCGTGTATTTTCGGAAGGCAAGTTGTTGTATTTGAGAAGATTTCTTTTTCTGGGCGTTTAATTTAATCCCAGATTTTTTAATTGCATGATTAACCCCCATCATCATCCCTTGTGTGATTAGTAAGATGAACAATAGAGCGACTGCAGAAAAGGGTGTTTTAGGGCTGAATGCATCTGGTTGGCCACTTGGTCCCCAATGTGTAGGGATCATGTCGGGCAAGAAACGATATTGGCTGGCCGTATAAGCGATGAGTCCAATTGTGATAATCATAGGCAGTGCATACATAGAAGAGGGCAGCATTTCATCTTTTGCATGACTTTGTAAATCAGCAATTCGAATTTGTTTTGTAGTGGACCCCCATTCCTCTGCTCTTTTCAATTGAGTTGTTTTCGCGTGGAAATAAAGATAAAGTACCATACTGAGTAAAAGCGTCCCCATTTGAATGGCTAAGCCTGTTAAAACAAGCTGATCCTCAGAAAGGGGATTCACGAGTGCCCAAATGAGGTAGGCAATGAGCAGCGTGAAACCTATTGAAAAGACAATCCTGGCATACCTGCGTTTATACGATGAGAGTGCTTGTTCATTTGTATGGGTTTCTGGAATTGATACACCAAAAACAATCGTCCGTTTCAATAAAAAGGGTATGGCAGATTGAATCACAATCATAAAAGCGAGGGTAATGATAAGAATGGTTAACGACATTGTTTATTCCTCCTTTAACTTTTTCAGAATCTTTGTCGTAAGCTGTTCGATTTCTTCAGGTATCATGCCGAATACAACTGCTTCTGCAATGACTGGTTTAAGCTGTTCGATAATCTTCTGCTGATTATCGGTGGTAATGCCACTAGAAACAATCGAGTTAATAATTGCACCTGATTTTGGCACGATACTAATAATCCCTTTTTGCTCCAGGGCATGGTAAGACTTGTTGACGGTATGCATATTCACGCCAAGATCTGATGCAAGTGAACGTACAGAGGGCAATGTTTCGCCACTTTTTAATTGACCGCGTGCAATGAGTTCTGTCAGCTGATTCGCAAGTTGGGTATAGATTGGAATATCAGATGTTGGTTCGATTTGAATAAACAACTGGCCACCTCCTGTCTGCTCTACTACTACTATAACAAAACTGTTCTACGTTGTCTATAACAGAAAATGATTTTAAGATGAATGACAATCATTTGAAATTAAATCTAAGTAATCAAAAAAGTGACTGAGTCAAAACTAAAAAGCATGAATCCAAGTTGTAACAAGATCCTTGGTTTCACACAATTTTAGCTATTATTTGTGTTATCAGCACTTTTCCGGTCGTTATCGGTAATTTTTCGAAGGTTATCAGCACTTTCCACATACTTATCGGCAAAACGGGACCTTTAACCTAGGTAGCACACAAAAAAGACAACACATTGCCTCGATTTATACCATGGGTCAGTAAAAACTCAAGTTTTCACGTAGCTGGCTGCGTTTTTCCTTAAACTTTTGATTCTTTTCAAAAAGCGCGAGATGCAAAAACAGCGCGAAGCCAAGTATAAGAACCTTGGTTTCACACGGTTACCCATTGATTACTTCGGTATTGCCTCTAGATTAACTTCTTTTGTCCCAGCCCCTTTTTGAAAAGGAATAAGATCTAAATGAGTGTCATGAGCGCACCACCGATTGCGCCAGTAAGCACGATTATCCAAGGCGGAAGCTTCCAAAAGGCGAGCATGCTGAATAAAATAGCAGCAAGGGCAAAATCTACAGGCGTGAAAATTGAAGTTGTCCAAATCGGAAAATAAAAAGCGGAAATTAAAATTCCGATAACGGCTGCATTTACCCCCATGATTGCCCCTTTGATTTTAGGGTTATTACGCAAATCATCCCAAAATGGCAAAGCCCCAAGAATTAAAAGAAAAGCAGGCAAGAAAACGGCAAAGGTAGCAACTAAACCGCCTTGCCACCCTTTCATAACTGTCCCTAAGTAGGCGGCAAATGTAAATAAAGGACCAGGAACAGCTTGCGTAGCCCCGTAACCTGCCAAGAAGGCCTCTTCACTTATCCATCCGCTAGGGACAAGTTCTTGTTCTAATAGAGGTAAAACAACATGACCTCCGCCGAAAACCAATGATCCTGAGCGGTAAAAACGATCAAACAGGGCGACCCAATAGGATCCACTTAGTTCGCTGATAATGGGTAAAATAAATAACAAACTGATAAATAGCAATAGACACAAGGCAGAAACTTTCTTGGAAATGGGAAAGCTTGAGCTAGCTTCTTCAACTTCATCTTGCTGTGTAAATAAAAGAAACCCAAACAATGCTGCGATTAAGATGACGCCGATTTGCGTAACAGCGGATTGCCACAGAAGCGTCCCGATAAGTGCAAAAAGGGCAAAGGCTTTTCTTTTTAAATCAGGGGTCAAATTTTTAGCCATTCCAATAATTGCATGAGCAACTACGGCCACTGCAACAATTTTTAACCCGTGTATCCATCCAGCATTTCCTATATCAGAGCTAGTTAGTAGTAAAGCAAAAAAGGTGAGTGCTATAACGGAAGGAAGTGTAAAGCCAATAAAGGAGATAAGGCCACCTAATACACCTGCACGCATAACGCCTATTCCAATCCCAACTTGACTACTTGCTGGTCCAGGTAGAAATTGTGCCAATGCAACTAAATCTGCATAGCTTTTCTCATCCATCCACTTTCTTCTACGTACATACTCTTCATAGAAATAACCCAAATGGGCTGTAGGTCCTCCAAAAGAGGTGAGTCCCAGTCGGGTTGAAATGAGGAGTAATTCTAAAAGTGGTTTGAATCCGTTGTTCTGCTTAATTTTTTTCATTCATAACTCCTTTAATTGGATTTGAATTGGCTTTATTTGATCCTATATTTTTAGCTTTAAGTAGAACGATAACTCATCGTGTTGATGGATGCAAACGATTCTTTGCACTTTAGGTGTGAGGCTTATGATTGCATCTACAGGTGTATATTGAATAACTAAACGGTTAAAAAGATAAAGGGAAGTATAAATAGGCATACAAAAAGCACAGAGGACATCTGTGCTTTTTGTATGTTTATTTTGTATGACTTACTGCATCGACTGCTAGAATCGCATTTGCAACATCATCTGCTGTGATTTCTGGAGATAGGTTCTGCATTGTTTCGCCTTCTTGTGTTGCTGCTTTTCCGACCTTTAATAAATCTTCATAGGATGTATTTTCCAAATGCATTTCTTTTAATGTCGTCGGTAACCCAAGGGATTGGTAAAATGTAATATACTTTTGCAATTCTTCTTTTGGGTGTAACTCTAAGAATAGGTGTACGAGCGTACCATAGGCGACTTTTTCACCGTGTGTTAAATGATGAATGTCTCCTTCTAATACTGTGAATCCATTGTGAATTGCATGTGCACCCGCTAAGCCGCCACTTTCGAATCCTAGTCCTGATAAAAGTGTATTCGCTTCAACCACGGCTTCTACATGTTTTGTAACGATGCCTTTTTGTACAGCTTGATAGGCAGCTTCACCGTATGCAAATAATGTTTTTTCACACGCTTCTGCAATCGCTTTTGCAGCAATACTTGTCTTGCCACCAGCCATCGCATTTCCATTACTTTTAATTGTTGCTCTTGCTTCAACCCATGTAGCCATTGCGTCTGCGATGCCTGACGAGAAGAATCTAGCAGGACCTTTCGCAATCACTTCTGTGTCAACGAGCACAAGGTCAGGATTTTTATTGAAGAACTTATAAGATTCGAAAACACCTTCATCTGAATAAATAACAGAGAGTGCACTTGTCGGTGCGTCTGTTGACGCTGTACTTGGGACGATGACCACACTTACAGTTAAGATATCCGCAATGGCTTTTGCGGAGTCGATGGACTTTCCGCCACCAACGCCAATGACCATATCGACTTGATGTTCTTTTCCTTCATCAGCGATTCGGTTAATTTCATTTACGGAAGCTTCCCCGTTAAAGCTAACATAATGATAGCTAATTTCTTCATTTTCTAAGCTTGTTTGAATTGTATGTTCAGTAATTTCCCAGACAACATCATCTGAGATAATAAGTGGTTTACTTCCAATTGATTTAATATGTTCTCCGAGACGATGTAAAGCACCTTTACCTTGAATGTATTTACTTGGGGATCTGAATATGATTTCTGACATATGCCACCAACCTCCTAGTATAATAGTTACATGAATACTATACCCAGAATTCGTGAAATCTACGCTTTATTTCTTGTGGCAATATGAAGAAGTATAAATGCATAACCCTCTGCCAGTTCCTTCAATTGATTGAAGCGTCCAGATTCACCGAAGTGGCCAGCCCCCATATTTGTTTTAAGAACCAACGTATTGTCATCGGTTTTTAATTCGCGTAAGCGTGCAACCCATTTGGCGGGTTCAAAATAGCCAACGCGCGGGTCGTTGAGACCAGTGGTTACGTACATATGTGGATAACTTTTTGGCTCTACGTTGTCATAGGGACTGTAAGATTTCATGTATAAATAATCTGCTTTTTTTCGTGGATCGCCCCATTCATCCCACTCGAGTGTTGTCAGGGGAATACTTGTATCGAGCATGGTTGTGACCACGTCTACGAAAGGCACTTCTGGAATGAGCACTTGGAACAAATCATTCGCCATGTTTGCGACAGCACCTATGAGTAAGCCACCCGCACTTCCGCCTCGACCCGCCAATTGACTGGAGGTGGTGTAACCTTGTTCAATCAGGTGATTTGCTGCGGCGATAAAATCAGTAAACGTATTCCGTTTGTTTTCCATTTTCCCATCTTCGTACCAATGGCGCCCCATTTCAGACCCACCGCGCACTTGAGCAGTGACAAAGACGACGCCTTTATCTAGAATCGGAAGTTTGTAAGGACTAAAATAAGGGTCACTATTTGAGCCGTAAGAACCGTATGCAGATAAGATAAGCGGCGCTGGTCCGTTCGTGCATGCGTCTTTATGATAGATCAGCTGGAGCGGTATTTTACTGCCATCCGCAGCTGTTGCCCACAATTGTTCTTGGCGGTAATCTGAGCGTTCGTAGTGGCCACTAACAGTTGCAACTTGTAAACAGTGCTTTTCATTCGTTTGCGGATTGAATCCGTAGGTCGTTTCAGGTGTAAGCAATGATTCATAGTTAAGCAAAATCTCTTTTGCTGCAACGTTTTGTTCTGAAATAACGGATACTGAATAAATGGATTCATCCCACTCAATGGGTTGCAGTTGATCGTCTTTTAATGTCCAAATTTGTGTTAATCCATTTTCTCGACCAGTTATAAGTAAAACGTCCTGAAAAGGGTACATGCCTTCAAGGAAGCGATTTTCCTCATAGGGAATGACATTTTTACGCGTTTTGAAATCGGTAAGTGCGCAACTTTGTAGTTGGAAATTCAACGCATTTTCATTGGTTAGTATGAGTAACTGATCCTCCGTATGTTCAACGTGATAGAGAATACCTTCTTGTCGCTGATCGACCAGCTGCGGGGGAGACAACGGTGCGTCCACATCAATGAGGCGGATTTCACTCGTCGTTTTAGAGTTAGCATGCAGGATGATAAATTTTCGACTCAGCGTTTTTTCCATGTAAAGTGTGAATGTCGTTTCTTTTTCTTCATAAATGAGTACGTCGTCTTCTATATCACTGCCAACCTGATGGCGCATTAAGCGACATGGTCGTTCTGTTTCATCCATCGTGATGTAAAATAGATAATTACCGCAACGGCTCCATTCAAGGCTACCGTATATGTAAACATTTGGAATGTCATCCGCAAGTAATTCCTGCGTAGCCAGATTTTTAATGTAACACGTATATCGATCTGTCCCATCTCTATTTTCTAAGTAGGCAAGATACTGCTGATTTTCACTGATTCGCTGTGCGGTCACACTTAAATAATCACTTGCTTTTGCTAATTCGTTTAGATCGAGAAGTATCTCTTCTGTCGTTTCAGCGAGAGCTCCACGATCAGTCGCTTTCTTCCGTGCGAAAATCGGATATTGCAGTTCTTTTTCTAAACGAGAATAATAGAAATAAGGTCCGTTTTGAACTGGGACATCTGCTTCTGATTCAGGTACACGGTTTAAAAAGTCTTTGTAAATCTCTTCGGTATGCGTTTTTAGTGGAGCCATTATTTCCTGGTAGTATTTGTTTTCTTCCTCTAGGTAATTAATCACTTCTGGATTTGTGCGTTCATTCAACCAATAATAGTCATCTTCTCGTACGTCGTCGTGTAATGTATGCGCATAAGGTATGCGTTTTGCAATTGGTGGTTTCATGTTTAAAAAAGCTCCCCTCTTTGTCTACCTGTTATATTTCGAGCCTCGTATGAAAAACTCCTCTTTTATGAATCATTCAGATGAATTAATCTCGTACCTCAGTAAAATGACCGTAAGTAATCTTTAAATCGTTTTGAATATTAATGGATAAATTCATAAACTGCCGCGTATTTGGTAATGAAAAATTAGATATCTGCTTTTATTTTTGAAAAAAGTGCCCGTAAATGGTAAATTAATGTTATGATTACCCAGTATATTTTTCAGATAAGCTGTGAATCATTCACAAATGAAAGTAATCATCTTGTCCCAGTAGCTCAGCTGGATAGAGCAATGCCCTCCTAAGGCATAGGTCGGGGGTTCGAATCTCTCCTGGGACATCATCAGGATAATTTAGAAAAAATTAGAAAACACCACTTATGAAGTAGGTGTTTTTTGCCTATAAATTATATATTCCATAATAATCAAAAGCTTATTGTAGCACTGCTATTTCGCATGTCTCTGGAGCCGCTGATTTCCACTCCAATCAACTTTGTACTTAAGTCAATTTCATAATGACCTCATTCTGCGACAGCGACACAACATATTGTTCGGGAACGGTTCAACCCGACTATATGTT
>JARIDM010000212.1 GCA_029263945.1 Sporosarcina sp. | reverse complement strand
CGTTACAAATGTAAGAAAAAAGTTAGGTTTTTAATAAAAATACTATTTTATCATTAATTAATTATTTAGTATATTTCGACATGTGTGCTTGTTTTTTAGAATTAGTTGTGTTAATAATTATAAATCTAAACAAATAAATGTCTAAAGAGAGGATAGGATAATATGAAGCGTTTATCTGCATTGGAGATTCATCGACAAGGAAGAGGAAAAATGGAGATTGCGTCAAAGGTTCCACTAGAAAATAATGTTGATTTGAGCTTAGCTTATTCACCAGGTGTTGCAGAACCATGTGTTGAAATTTACAAGGATCCTTCTAAGGTGTATGACTATACGATTAAAGGTAATTTGGTTGCAATTGTTACAGATGGTACAGCCGTTTTAGGGCTAGGAGACATTGGCCCAACAGCTTCTTTACCCGTTATGGAGGGAAAAGCGTTACTCTTAAAGAAATTTGCGGATATTGATGCATTCCCGATCTGTTTAGCAACTACTGATACAGAAGAAATCATTCGTACCGTAAAAATACTCACCCCAACTTTTGGAGGGATAAATCTCGAAGACATATCCGCTCCGCGGTGTTTTGAAATCGAAGAGCGCTTACGTGAAGAATGTAATATTCCTGTATTTCATGACGACCAACACGGAACAGCAATTGTGGTAGGCGCAGGTTTATTGAATTCCCTAAAGTTAGTTAATAAATCGATTGAGCAAGTGAAAATCGTCATTAACGGTGCTGGTGCGGCGGGGATAGCAATTACAAAATTACTACTAGCACTTGGGGTTAAAAATATAATTATGTGTGATTCAAAAGGAATTATCTATCAGAACCGTCCAAATGGTATGAATCCAATTAAAGAACAAATCGCAAATTGTACAAATCATTTAAATGAAAAAGGCAATTTAAAAAATGCATTAAATAATGCGGATATATTTATCGGAGTATCTGTAGCTAAAGTGCTCACAAAAGAACTTATCGAACAAATGAATAATGATCCAATTGTTTTTGCGCTTGCGAATCCGATCCCTGAAATACTTCCAGAACAAGCAAAAGAATATGGTGTTCGTGTGATTGCAACTGGTCGTTCAGACTATCCGAACCAGGTAAATAATGTACTCGCATTTCCTGGAATATTTAAAGGGGCCTTACATGTAAGAGCCACAGATATTAACGATGAAATGAAGTTAGCTGCTACGCTTGCAATCGCCTCTTTAATCTCTATGGATGATTTAGCGGAAGATTATGTAATTCCTAATCCATTCGACCCCCGTGTCGTAGATGTTGTTTCAAAAGCGGTTAGTGAAGCTGCAATTCATTCTGGCGTTGCTGAAATAATTCCTGTATAAGTAAACGTACTTATTTTAAATAATCTTTCAAGTTAAAAAAGCGTAAACAGATGTCAAAAACAATCTGTTTACGCTTTTTTGTTAAATCCCTTGGTCCATCTCGTATAATGCACGATATTTAGCTGATGTCGCAAGTAGGGTATTGTGATTACCTTGCAAAGCAATCTCCCCTTCTTCTAAAAATATGATTTCATCCATATTTTCAATTCCAGCTAAATGATGGGTAACCCAAATCACTGTTTTATCTGCCGCTGCACTAAACATCGTTTGTAGCAGAGCATGTTCAGTTTTCGGATCCAAGCCAATTGTCGGTTCATCAAATATAACAATTGGTGTTTCTTGTAATAATACACGGGCTAAGGCGATTCGCTGACGTTCTCCACCAGAAAAGCGATGCCCCATTTCTTCCATCTGTGTTTTGAGTCCTGTTGGAATGGCAGCAAGTAACTTTGAAAGTTGTGCTTGTTCAACAACTTCTTTAATTTCGGAGTCTGTTGCTTCTGGACGTCCAATTCTTATATTGTTTTCTACTGTCGTGTCAAAAAGATGTGATTTTTGATTTAAAATCGCTAGAGAATCAGCTAGTAATTTTTGGCTCGCTTCCTGGCCTTCAATTAATACTGTGCCCTGTGTAGGTTTCAATGTACCTGTCAATAGTTTTAACAAAGTAGATTTTCCAGTTCCACTGCGTCCCAATATGGCAACTTTCTTACCCTTCTTAATTTCCAACGACAGATTGTTAATCACATTTTCGCTTGTTTGCGGATATTGGAAAGAAACGCTTTCCAACTTTATCGCACAATCCTCCATATCGGTGGCTGCTAGTTTTAAGTTCGCCTTATCTATGGGTGTTTCTTGTGTTTCAATTTCCGTTAAACGATGTAGCGATTCTTCATAAATCGGCATTTCTTCTATTGCTTCAGAAGTAGGTGAAAGCGCATCTGTAATCGCCAACATCATCAAGGCAAAAGCTGCAATGATTGTCGGTTCTATATTGCCGACGTCTACCTGAGTGCCAGACCAAACAATCATCATAATGACCGCAATCCCAATAAATAGTTGTATGATCCCGCTCCGAATATGTTGCCATCGCTTGACCTTTACTTCGATCGCTAACAATTGTTCTTCATCTTTTTTATAATCAGTTAAAAATACGGCAGTGCGCCCACTTGCAACCCAATCTGATAAACCAAAGACGGCATCTGTCAATTGGGCATACAATTTCTTTTTGCCTTTTTTCAACGCAACATATTTACGTCGAGAAAGCTTCAAGGAAATGAGTGGCATGACGAGAATGATCACAGCTAACACCAGTGCCATCATGAGCGCAAATACCCAGTCAAATAAACCAAGGACTGCGATCAGTATGCCGTATATAAATAATGATAAAATACTTGGGAAAACTGATTTCAAATAAAAGTCTTGTAAATGCTCAATGTCCTCCGACAACATACTGAGTAAATCACCTGTTTTATACCGTGATTGTAAAAGTAATGCCTGCGGTTGTAATATCCGATAAAGCCGTGTTCGCATTTTTTCCAAAATCCGTAATATGATGTCATGGCCAACCAATCGCTCTAAATAGCGCATGACTGCTTGGCTAATACTGAACATTCGAACGGCAACAATTGGCACATAGACAATCATAATATTTTCGGGGCGAAGTGCTGATTTTGAAATTAAATAACCTGATATAAACAGTAGCATCGCACTAGATCCAACGCCTAGCACGCCTAAAAAGACGGCAAGCATCATTCGGCCTTTGTGCTGTTTCATATAAGGGGTAATCCAAGTATTCACAACTGTTTCCCCCTTCCCTTATGATGTCGGATGAGCGCTGTGTAAGGACCTTCATGCTCAATTAATGCATCATGTTTGCCACTTTCCACTACTCTTCCCTCTTTCAAGACAATCACATGATCCATTTCTTTCATCCAATGAATTCTGTGCGTCGCAAGAAATACGAGCTTGTCTTTAAACAGTGGAAGCATCGCTTGTTTTAATTCGTACTCCGTTTCGATATCTAGATGGGCTGTGGGTTCGTCTAAAATCAGAATCGGCCTTTTACTAAGTAAAGCTCTTGCCATTGCAATTCTTTGCTCTTGGCCACCACTTAATGTTCGCCCAGTTTCTCCGATTTGCTCGTTTATGTTATGAGGCAATTGTTCTACCAATGAACGAAGTCCGGTTTCATTGACAACACGTTCGACTTCTTCATTAGTTGCATTTGGCTCGTAAAAACGAATATTCTCTTTGATTGACGTTGGGAAGATATATGGATGCTGTGGAATGTATGCAATTTGATTTGTCCAATCTTCTCGCATCAGCGAGGATGTCTTCTCTTCATTCACTTCAATACTTCCGTTTGATGGTTGCAAAAATCCTGCAATAATATCGATGAAAGTCGACTTTCCTGCACCAGATTCTCCGACAATTCCAATTGCGCCGTTCCCTTCCCATGAAAAGTTTAGTTGATCCAAAATTGGTTTTCCTTCTTCACGCGCTACGGTAATCCCATTAAACGAAATCTTTTTAGATAAATCCCAGTTGATTTCTGTATTCATTTGCGGTGTTTGTTTCTCTTTTTGCGTTTTGATGATTGATTCAACTTCGTTTAGTGCAATTTGTCCATCTAACGTTGCATGGAAATCTGTTCCTACTTGTCGAATTGGTAAAAAGTATTCGGGTGCCAAAATAAGAATGGTTAAAGCCGGTAGAAGAATGGTTGTCCCTTCGATTAATCTAAAACCAAGCCCAACGGCAACAAATGCGATCGATAAGCTTGTAAAAAAGTCGAGGGCAAATGAAGAGAGGAAAGCAATGCGTAACGTTTTCATCGTCGCTTTCCGATACCGCTCGCTGACACGTGCAATTTTCCCTTCATGTTCCTCGCTTTTCCCCAAATACGTAAGGGTTTCTAACCCTTTTAACGTATCGATAAAGTGATTGGAAAGAATTCGATACGTATTATATTGATTGTCTGCTGTTTTCTGTGCAGCCATACCAAGTAATATCATAAATACAATAATAATTGGAACGGTCGCAATTAAAATGATTGATGATATTTTATCTAAAGTAAAAATATACATCGCAAGCATTGCTGGGATGATGAAGGTGCGAATCATACGTGGAATTGTAATTTCTAAATAGGTTTTAACTTGTTCAATTCCTTCAATTGCTAACGTAACAAGATTGCCTGTCCCATTTGACTGCGCAAAGCGAGGCCCTAGCTTAAAATAAGCGTCCGTTAATTGTTCACGCAATGCTTTTGTTGTTCGTACTGCAAATCGTTCAGATAAAAGTTGCTGCGTCCGAGATAAAACGTGACGCAGCATAAAAAATACAAGAAAGTAGATAAGCTCTTTTCCGATAGACTGTATAGCAGCCCCTTGAAATAAATAGGTGATGCTTCTACCAAGGAATATTGCTTGTAGTACAATGGCGCATGCTTCTAGGAGTATTAACAAAGTTAACAAAATATAAAGCTTACGGCTACCAGGATAGGATGGAAGACCTTTTCTTCTGTCCATTAGTACTCTAACTGGTCCTTCCCTTTTAGACGTTCACGGAACACATAATAACTCCAACCTTGGTAAGCCATTACGAATGGAATTAGGGTTAACGAGACGTAACTCATTACTTTTAAAGAATAATCTCCTGAAGATGCAT
>JARIDM010000192.1 GCA_029263945.1 Sporosarcina sp. | reverse complement strand
GCTTCTCATCTGTTCGCTCGACTTGCATGTATTAGGCATGCCGCCAGCGTTCGTCCTGAGCCAGGATCAAACTCTCCATAATAGAGAAACTTGAATAGCTCGAGTTTCATTGCTGGCGTCTAGGATTAAAAAATCCTTATGACGACATTTGTATCTTGTCCAAAACACCGAAGTGTTTCAAACGATTTATTAAGTGCCATGCACTTAATGTATTCTTGACGTTTTGCTGTTCAGTTTTCAAGGTTCAATTATTATACAATTGTTTTCCCAACTGTATATCCGTCTGCTTTAAACGGTCTTTTCAATATAACAGGTTGTTCTACAAAAGTCAACAATTTCTGCAACAGACTTTTTAGATGAGAACTCGTTTCCGAATGCCTTGTTCTTATTGAAATCTAAATATACAACACTTAAACAGCTTAGTCAACAAAAACAATATACGATCTTTAAAATCATAATAACTCTGCAGGAAATCACGTATAAAACCAACTTCTATTTTACGTTTCTTCTATAAGATAGAAGATTAAGCAAAAACAAATCCATCATAACCTCCGGGGAAGTGATTAATCATACGTCTTTGATATTCAGTCATAAATAGGAAGATACCTTTTATTATAAAATAAAAAAACCCTCTCTCACCACCAATGAGAAAGGGATCAAAACTTATGATACGCCGTTTATTGTTTCATTTGAATAACGTTAACACTATCAATTTATTCGATGAAGAGAAAATAGAGAATAAAGATAATCCATAAACCATACATAATTGGGTGAACCTCTTTTTTGTTCCCACTAATAATCATTGTAATTGGATAAAATACAAATCCAATGGCAATTCCGGTTGCAATACTATAAGTCAAAGGCATCGCAATAATTGTGAAGAAGGCAGGTACAGCGATTTCGAATCGATGCCATTCAATATTACCTAAGGTCGATACCATAAGCACCCCGACAATAATTAATGCTGGCGCTGTTACTTCACTCGTCACAACCATCAGTAAAGGTGAAAAGAATAGTGCTAAAAGAAATAACGCACCTGTTATAACCGAAGCAAACCCAGTTTTGGCACCTGCTGCGACACCAGCAGTTGATTCAATATAAGAGGTTGTTGTGGATGTACCAAACACAGCGCCCGTTACAGTCGCTAAAGAATCTGATAACAACGCTTTTCCTGCACGTGGTAATTGATTGTCTTTCATTAGACCCGCTTGGTTTGCAACGGCTACTAACGTTCCTGCAGTATCAAAGAAATCTACGAATAGAAAGGTAATGACAATCACAAGGAACTGAGTTGTAAATAATGAAGCTGGATCATTAAAAAAGACTTCAAATGCCGCACCAAATGTTGGCGCAACACTCGGTATTTTAGACACTACTTGTCCAGGTAATTCTATTAAACCTGCAAACATTCCTACAATCGTCGTCATAATCATCCCGTAAAAAATTGCACCTTTAATTTTTCGTACCATCATCACCACTGTAATTACGAGACCAAAAATTGCAAGTAATGTAGGACCCTTCGATAAATCACCTAGTGCTACGAGGGTATTTGGATCTCCTACAATGATATTGGCATTTTGAAAGCCAAGGAACGTGATAAACAATCCAATTCCTGCACCAACTGCAAATTTCAGCTGTGCAGGGATTGCATTGATAATCAGCTCACGTAAACCTGTCAGCGATAAAATAATAAAAGTGATACCTGAAAATAAAACGCCAGTTAACGCTGTTTGCCAGGGAATTCCATACCCCAATACAACTGTGAAAGCAAAAAACGCATTCAATCCCATGCCTGGTGCAAGCCCTATCGGGTATCTTGCAATGAATCCCATAAACAAAGAGCCTACCGCTGCAGCCAGTGCAGTTGCTACAAAAACAGCGCCTTTGTCCATTCGCATTGCATCTGGAATATCAGCGACACCTTCTAACGATAGTGTTAATGGATTTACAATTAGTATGTATGCCATGGCTAAAAATGTTGTTAATCCACCAATAATTTCTCGACGATAATTCGTACCTAGTTCTTCAAATTGAAAATACTTTTTCACATTTCCCATCCTCATCACTCATATTTTTATATGTTTTATTTCTATTAAACAGAATTTCACAGCAAGCTATATAGACTAGCTTGCAACTAACAGCTCATTTTACCCAAATAAAAAGAAGCACACAGCTAAATGCCGTATGCTTCTCCGAATAAAACTCAAATGAAGAGGGATTTATCCCCCGTTCATTTAAATCCAAGAGAGATTTAAATAGAATCCCTCTTGACAAAGAAATACTAAGTCAACAATTTCACAAACACATTAGATCGCTACAACGAAAAAAGTCGTTATAGCGGTTTAAGATCATTATGAAAGCGACTCAATTATCTCTTTATTCGTAGTCAGAATATTTAAGGTATCCTGGTAGAAACTTCCGGGCCATATCCCCAGATTTATACGACAAAGTTATTTAATTTTATTCCCACTCAATTGTTGAAGGTGGCTTGCTCGTTACATCATAGAGTACACGGTTTATATTCGGTACTTCTGAAGTGATGCGGGCACTCACTTTCTGTAGAACATCCCATGGAATCCGTGCCCAGTCAGATGTTACACCGTCTACAGAATTAACAGCACGAATACCAATTGCGTAATCGTATGTGCGTTCATCATTTTTAACACCGACACTTTGAATATTCGGCAGGACTGTAAAGTATTGCCAAATGTCACGGTCAAGTCCAGCTCCTGCAATTTCTTCTCTCAAAATCGCATCTGATTCGCGGACCATTTCCAATCTTTCTTCTGTAACTTCTCCGAGGACACGAATCCCTAATCCTGGACCTGGGAATGGTTGACGCCAAACAATTTCATCTGATAAACCTAATTCAGTCCCAACTGCTCTCACTTCATCTTTAAACAAAGCGGCGAGCGGTTCAATGAGTTCGAATTCCATGTCTTCTGGAAGTCCCCCCACATTGTGATGAGATTTAATTGTTTGATTTGTCAGCGTTCCACTCTCAAGAATATCTGTATAAATCGTTCCTTGCGCTAGGAACTCTATTCCATCAAGTTTTGCGGCTTCATCGTCGAACACATAAATAAATTCATTGCCGATAATTTTACGTTTTTGTTCTGGATCGGATACACCTTTAAGTTTAGTTAGGAAACGATCGCGTGCGTCAATTTTAATGAAGTTCATATGGAACTTATTGCTAAACGTGTCGACAACAGCTTCTACTTCACCTTTTCTTAAAAGTCCATGATCTACAAAGATACATGTAAGTTGGTCTCCGACCGCACGGTGAATTAATGCAGCTACAACCGAAGAGTCCACACCGCCACTGAGTGCACATAGTACTTTTTTGTCACCGACAGTGGCCCGAATTTTCTCTACTTCGAAGTCAACGAAACTAGCCATTGACCATTTATCTTTTGCTTGGCAGATGTCAAAGACAAAATGCGTCAATAAATCTTCCCCATGTGCTGATTCGGGCACTTCTGGGTGATACATTAAGCCATATATATCTAGTGCTTCGTTCGCTATTGCAGAAAGGTTATGATCGCCATCCGTTGCAACTGCTTCAAAATCATTTGGCAAAGCAGTAATTTTGTTGCCATTACTTGACCAAACTTTTTGCGAGGTTGCTTGTCCAGCAAATAACTTAGATGAACCCTCTACCGAAAGGACAGATTCATTGAATGAACGTTCTGCAAGTTTTTCTGTTGTTCCCTTAAAGTGATTGACAATTAGTTGGGTCCCATAGCAAATTCCTAGTAACGGAATGCCTGCTGAGAAAATAGCTGGATCGATCGGATAAGCTCCGTCTTCTCCAACAGATACTGGTCCACCCGACAAAATAATACCAGCAGCATTCATACCTTTGATTTCTTCAGCTGTAATCGTATGTGGATGAAGTTCACTATACATCCCAAGATCACGAATTTTACGTGTAAGAAGTCGATTATACGTACTGCCGTAATCCAGTATGACGATTTTCTCTTGTTCCACTAACATTGGCGCGGTTGACAATAATCCCACCTCATTCTTTTATGTTCAAGTAATTCCAATAACATAAGTCGCTAGAAGATGAACTTCAAAAGTCTCTTGCTATTATGAATCCTCTTCAAACATTGTTTTTACAATCTTACTGCTAAAAGTACAAAAAATCAATCTGAAGTCCTAATGATCAAATATTCCCACATTTCCTGTAAACGTTGCCAATCTTGGCCTTCCCTAACTTCTCCGTAAATCCCTTTTTCATAAGCATTTGTTAATTCTCTCATTCGATTGCCCCCGAAGCGGTAATCTACTTTAACGGCATACATTAAGAGTGTTTCTCCTTTATCGCGTTGCATTCCGTATTGTTCTAATTGCTTTAGAAGACTGTTATATTGTTTCGCAAAAACGGTCCAATCACCGTTATTTGATGACTGCATTCTTACAAGTAACTTTGGAAGCCATTTCCTTCTCTTAGCAAACACGCCCCAAGTTATGAATAACAATGCGATCACAGGCAATAAAATCCAAGCGATACGCTCCTTTACCAAAGCGGTCCCTTTGCCAAAAACTTCTCCAAAGTTAAAACTTTTCTTCGGCTTTTCAACAGTTTTTAACGTATCGCGCTCAAATTTCTCTCTTTTTTCCTCTGGCATTTCTGGAATCTCAGGATCATCCATTGCTAATTCAATATCATAGTCAATATCCGTCAATCCATTAAAACCAATCGTTGGCTCAAATGGCATCCAACCTATTCCTGGCATATACGCTTCCACCCAAGAATGTGCTTCTTTATTGGTGACTTCATAAATACGTTTATCATTTTCATTTCTTGCAATTACTCCAGGTGCAAATCCTTTTGCCCACCTCGCAGGAATCCCCAAAGTACGCAGCATCACAACCATTGAGGAGGAGTAATTATCGCAATAGCCCCTTTTGGTATCAAAAAGAAATTGGTCAACATAATCTTCCTCTTCTTCAGGGACCCCAACATCTTCTAGATCATAAACAAAACCATTTCTTCCAAAATAGCGTTCAATTCCCTTTGCTTTATCGTACACGCTTTCATGTGAAGCCGTAATTGACGCCGCAAGTTCACCCACACGTTCAGGTAACGTTTCTGGTAGTTGTAAATACGGTTCAAAACCTTCTAGCGAACTCAATGATTCCATCTTCGTTTCTCTTAATGCCTTTAAACTATACGTCTGTTCTTTATACTCTAGTTCATAATCATCAAGGAACTCTTTATTTCTCACTTCTGTTTGATATTCTCCAGATTGAGCCTTATTTAAAATCTCCACATCTTCTTCTGTAAATACAGTCGTTAGGCCGTATGGATAAATAATGAATGGAAACTTTTCCACCATTGTTAATTCGGCACGTTTTTTCTCTTTAGGTTCTTCTATATCTTCATTGTTGGATTCCGTCATTTCATCGCCTGGTGTATAGACAACAACTTCTTTATCAGAATAGGACTGTTCCCAACCTTTTGACGTATACGTATTCTTCGTTTCAATTTTCCAGTACTGTTTATTGTCTACACTTGCTTCAAAAACGAGTGAATCATCTACTAATAACGGTCCACCTAATCGAGAATCATCTGGACTGTAACCACTTTCTGCAATCGCCTCAATCCCATCGCCATCCCCTTCCCCATTATTTCCAGTCATTGTTTTAAAATAAGGTACAGGGTCTGCCCAGATCGGATCTGCTTTTGGTAGCATTACCGCAAATACACTACTTACGACAATAATCATCACAAGCGGGACCACCATAGGGACAAGCATTCGAGAGGATAAGCGGATCTGATGTCGAGCAGCCATTTTCAAAATTGTAAGCAGACCCAGCGCCAAGAGTCCAACAACCATCACCCTGAAAATTGAATCCGAGGCCGTGTAATGACTA
>JARIDM010000190.1 GCA_029263945.1 Sporosarcina sp. | reverse complement strand
GCTTCTCATCTGTTCGCTCGACTTGCATGTATTAGGCATGCCGCCAGCGTTCGTCCTGAGCCAGGATCAAACTCTCCATAATAGAGAAACTTGAATAGCTCGAGTTTCATTGCTGGCGTCTAGGATTTAAAAAATCCTTATGACGACATTTGTATCTTGTCCAAAACACCGAAGTGTTTCAAACGATTTATTAAGTGCCTTGCACTTAATGTGTTCTTGACGTTTTGCTGTTCAGTTTTCAAGGTTCAAGTTTAGTTATATAGAAGGAAGTGAATTTAAATTCCTTTTACTTTACTTTGTCGCTTCTCAACGACAGCTTTATTATTATAGCAATTACCAACTCGATTGTCAACAACTTTTTTAAACTCTTTTTCAAGTTGCTATTAAGTTCATTCACTTGCTCGGTTTGGCAACGTTATTAACTATATCAGCTTACTTTTTAAAACGCAACACTTATTTTAAGAAAACTTTTTTTCCCTTGTAAACCAAAATAAAAAGACCGAGAAACCCTTTGATTACAAGATTCCTCGGTCCTTCCTATTTGTATTATTCTTTCGGACGCATCTGCGGGAATAGTAAAATATCTCTAATAGATGCCGAATTCGTTAATAACATGACGAGACGGTCAATTCCAATACCAAGACCACCTGTTGGCGGCAAGCCATATTCGAGTGCTTCAATAAAGTCTTCATCCATATCATGCGCTTCATCGTTTCCTTGTTCTTTTTCAACAAGTTGCGCTTCAAAGCGTTCACGTTGATCAATTGGATCATTCAATTCAGTGAATGCATTTGCATGCTCACGGCGAACAATAAACAACTCGAATCGATCTGTGAATCTTTCATCTTCAGGATTCTTTTTCGCAAGAGGCGATATTTCTACTGGATGTCCATAAATAAATGTTGGTTGAACAAGCTGCTCCTCTACCTTCTGTTCGAAGAATTCATTTAGAACATGTCCAACTTCCATCACCTTAGTCACTTCGACGTTATGCTCTTTTGCCAATGCATGCGCTTCTTCAATTGTCATCTCTTTCCAGAAGTCGACACCTGTATACTCTTTAATCGCATCTACCATATGCAGTCGTTTCCAACCAGGCGCTAAATGAATGACATCTTCACCGTAGGTAACATCTGTCGTTCCAAGAACATCCTGTGCAATATGGGCAACCATATTTTCAGTGAGTGCCATGATATCTTCATAGTCTGCATACGCTTCATATAGTTCAATCATTGTAAATTCAGGGTTATGACGCGTTGACATTCCTTCATTACGGAATACACGGCCAATTTCATAAACTTTCTCTAATCCACCAACAATTAAGCGTTTTAAATGTAGCTCAATTGCGATTCTCATGTATAGCGTCATATCAAGGGAATTATGATGCGTTACAAACGGACGCGCTGATGCGCCGCCTGCAATTGCATGTAGCATCGGCGTTTCAACTTCAAGATACCCTTGGTCGTCAAGATAACGACGCATAGATTGTATAATTTTACTACGAAGAATAAACGTCTCTTTACTTCCTTCTGTCGAGATTAGGTCAAGATAACGTTGACGGTAGCGTTGTTCGATATCTTGTAATCCATGAAATTTCTCGGGCAACGGACGAAGTGCTTTCGTCAGAAATGTATATTCTTTTACTTTAATGGAGAGTTCTCCGACTTTTGTTTTGAAAAGTAACCCCTGAACCCCGATGATGTCACCAAGATCTGCAGTTGTGAATAGTTCATAAGCTTCTTCACCAATTGCGTCTTGTCTGACGTAAATTTGGATTTGCCCACCAAGATCTTGCAAGTGTGCAAATCCAGCTTTTCCTTTGCCGCGTTTCGTCATGATACGGCCCGCAACCGTTACTTCATATTCTTTCTCTTCAAGTTCTTCCTTTGAAAGATCTTCAAACTTCTCATTAATCTCGTTTGATAAATGTGTTCGTTCAAACTTCGAGCCAAATGGATCTAATCCTTTCGCTCTTATATCCGACATCTTCTGGCGTCTCACCAAAAGCTGGTCATTAAGTTCGTCAAGATGGGACATTTCCTTCACTCCTCATTATCATTCGGTATTTCTATTTTGATTATGTTCCTATTGTACACAAAAACAAGAGCTACCACAATTCGTGGCAACCCTTGTTTCTCGGTCATACTATTTTTACATCGCATACCGTCCACTCACGTTCATCTATCCCTTATCGTTTAACTTATTTAAAGTGAATGCCTTTTATCAGCTTTCACTCCAAATGGTTACACCTTCATCTCTAACCGCCTCTTCCTGCGAATAGCGCAAACCCGTGACTGGGTTAATGGCCGTGGGTGCAATCTCGAGAAGGGGAATTAAAACGAAAGCCCGCTCATGCATACGCGGATGCGGAACGATTAAGTTATCCGTTTCAATACGGTCTTGGTTATAGAGTAATATATCTAAGTCGACTGTACGTGGGCCCCATCTAATCTCGCGAACTCTACCTTGTTCCTGTTCGATTTTTTGACAAACCGCGAGTAGTTCATTCGGCGTAAGTTCAGTTTGTATATGAATAACGACATTTAAAAAATCAGCTTGATCTGTATAGCCGACAGGTGCTGTTTCATAAATAGAAGACGTCGCTACGACCGTTACTTGGCTGTGCGTATGTAACGCTTGTATGGCTTCTTGCAATTGTTCTGATCGATTTCCTATGTTTGAGCCAATTGAAATATAAGCTTTATTCACTGAAATGCCCCCTTGTAATCTCAACGGCTACAGATGCATAGTGCCCCTGAATTGGTGGATCTGGTTTTACAAGGACAATACGCACCCCAGATACTTTTTCTGGATAACCCTTCAAAATTGCTTGTGCTACATTTTCTGCCACTGTTTCGATTAACTTCACAGGCGCACCTTCCACAATGTCTCGACAAATCGTATACACTTCAGCATAATTGACCGTTTTATCAAGGTCATCTGTTTGTCCAGCTTCCGATAAATTTGTTGCGAGTGATACCGTCATTCGAAAACGTTGTCCGATTTTATTTTCTTCTGGCAATGCTCCGTGGTATCCGTAAAACTGCATGTCATTTAAGTGAATATAATCCATTTCGTAATCCCCTATCCATTATATGTAGACTTTCCTATCAATACATCCATCATGTTTGCTGCACGGGCTATTTCTTTTACATCGTGCACACGAAGAATGTGACACCCTTTTTCAATTCCATAACAAACCGTAGCGCTCGTTCCTTCAAGTCGCGCTTCTACAGGTAAGTTTAATACGTTACCCACTAACGACTTTCTAGACGTGCCCAGTAGAAGCGGATAACCCATCGCTGATAATTCTTCTAACCCTTGCATCACTTCTATGTTTTGTCGCGTATTTTTCGCGAAGCCAATTCCGGGATCCAGCCAAATATTTTCATTTGCCACGCCCGCTTGAAGCGCAATATGTACACTTTCTTTTAAATCTCCTACGACTTCATCTAGTAACCGACCTTTGTAGTTCGGCACTTCCCGGTTATGCATTAAAATAATTGGCGTATTATATTTGGCAGCAACCTCAGCAATTTTCGGTTCACGTTTCGCGCCCCACACATCGTTAATAATGTGCGCACCTGCTTGCACTGCCGCTTCAGCAACACCCGCTTTATAAGTATCAATGGAAACTGCACAGTTTAACTCACGGGTGATTGCCTCGATGATTGGAACAGTACGCGCTAGTTCTTCTTCATAAGAGACAGGGGAATGACCAGGACGTGTTGACTCGCCTCCGATGTCAATAATCTTTGCACCTTCCTGAATCATTTGTGCTGCACGTCGAAGTGCCGTATCTATCTCGTCATATTTTCCGCCGTCAGAAAATGAATCTGGCGTTACGTTAAGGATTCCCATAATAATCGTTTCTTTTTGAAAACAAATGTCTACCTCTCCAAAACGATATACATCCTTCGCATAAGCTAATCCCATCATTTGTGTCCGCCCTTCAATTCTTCGATGCTCTTTTTATATAAATCATGTAATTTTTTATAATAATGACCGTTCGCACCCTGTAATGTGAATGCTTCGAGACTTACCAACGGGACCAACTCCTGGATCGCATTTGTGACAAAAACTTCATCTGCTTGCTCGACGTCTTTCTTTTCATAGAAGCCTACATTTACCTGTAAGTTCTCGGATTCAGCCAATTGCATGACAAGTTCGCGCGTCGTGCCGGGTAAAATGCCCGTGTCAATTGCAGGCGTGAATAAAGCACCATCTTTTACCCAAAAAACATTCGATGTGACACCTTCTGCAACGAATCCTTCCTTCGTAACAAAAAGACCCTCCGTCTCCTTTAACGAAGAGAGTTCCAATCTTCCGCGAATATTATTTAAGTAGTTATGTGATTTTTGACGCACAACACTTTCTGGATCATTACGCACTGTATCTAGCCACACACCTCTTTTTTCCACTCCTGGTACAAGCTGTGGCAATTCTTTTCTAAATAAAATTACATTAGGCGTTGGATAAGCGATCGGTGCTAGCCCAATATCATGGACGCCAGCAGAAACATTCAACCTAAAATATCCGTCACTGCCACCCGCCGCCTCGTTCAGTATATGTACAGCCGCTAAAATGTCATGGTCAGGATAGGGTAACGCGATTCTGTATTCCAAAAGCGCACGCTTCAATCGATCTATATGTGCTTGAAATAAAAACACATCCCCCTTATATGTGCGAAATGTCTCAAAAAAACCTGCACCGTATAAAAACCCGTGATCAAATGGAGAAATTCTTAAATCCTCCGCTTTTACATACTCACCATTCATCCAACATAGCATCGAATCACCCTTTACTCCTTATTTTCCAGCAAGCTTTTCCGCCATTTTTTTCGCCTGCCAAAGGGCCTTTCCTTTTGCCAAAGACTCTGCATATTCATTTTCAGGAATTGAATCCGCCACTAAACCTGCACCTGCCTGGATATGTGCAATGCCATCTTTGATAAAAGCAGTACGAATCACTACATTCAGTTCAAAATCCCCATTAAACCCAAACCAACCAATTGAACCTGTATACAACCCTCTTCTTTCAGGTTCGAGTTCTTCAATAATTTCCATCGTACGCACTTTTGGAGACCCAGTAATCGTACCCCCAGGGAAAACACTTTTTACAATCGCTGCATTTGTTTTTTCTTTCTTCGCAGTCCCCCTCACATTCGAGACAAGGTGCATAACATGCGAATAGCGCTCGACGACCATATACTCATTGGTCTCTACTGTTCCAACTTCACAAACACGCTCAAAGTCTTCCATTTCTACATCAACAAGCATTTTATGTTCGTTGAGCTCTTTTTGATCTGTCAATAAATCTTTTTCAAAAGCACAATCCTCTTCACGCGTCATTCCCCGCGGACGGGTTCCACCAATTGGACGCGTACTTAACGC
>JARIDM010000143.1 GCA_029263945.1 Sporosarcina sp. | reverse complement strand
CACTAAATTATCGTGGATCAGCTTTCCGTCAGAAATGATATCTGTTGGAAAATACTTAGGCTCCGTCATTGTCGCTTTGACGTCCGTTCTCGTTGCTTCTAATTGGTCAACTTTTTTCAATACACTTAAATTTCCATTGTTCTCCATGATTGCCCAGTCGACTTCTTTCAGCGAAAAAATACTTTGCTCCCGTAACATCATCAACACATCATCTATATGTAAGCGTAAAGATTTTAAGGAACGCTCTGAAATGACGCCTTCTTTAATGATAATCGTCGGCTCGTCATTCAATATTTTGCGCGCACGCTTAAAATAGAGCAGCACATAGCTCATCGCCATCGTCAAAATAAACCACCAAATAATCGCAATTAACCCATCTAAGAAATTGGCATCCGTATGCGCAGAAATCTCCCCCGCAATCGAACCAATTGTAATGCCCGTTACGTAATGAAAATAAGAGAGCTGACTCAGCTGTTTTTTCCCCATTAGCCGTGTGACAACAAATAAGACAATAAAAGTAACAATGGATCTGATTGTCATTTCCCATACGGACATTTCCGAAAGTGCTTTCGCGATATCCATTTACAATCTTCCTTCCCAAACTGACAGTTAGATTTTGCCCAGTGTTGGTTAGGTTAACTCAATTGCGCTTATTTTATACTACTTTGATCTGATTTTAACGTTTGCATCTTGAATGTCACCTGTATTTTTTACAAAGGGAGAATTATTTTATCAATGCCAACTCAACACGTATAGATGCCTCAACAGATTCACCCTTTAGCGCTTTGACCGCTGTCTCAATAGCTATTTCACCAATAAGTTCTGGCTTTTGTGCAACGGTACCCGCTAACCTACCATTTTCAACCGCTTTTACAGCATCTTCAGTCGCATCAAACCCTATGACAACAATATCTTTCCCAGAAACTTCTACCGCTTCAAGTGCACCAAGTGCCATTTCATCATTATGTGCAAACACACCTTTGACATCTGGATTCCCTTGCAGAATATTTTCCATAACTGTCAATCCTTCTGCGCGGTTAAAATTTGCAGTTTGTTTGGCAATAATAGCCAACTTATCTGCTGCAACTTTATTGAAGCCTTCACCTCGATCACGTGCTGCTGATGACCCTGATATACCTTCTAACTCCACAACTTGGGCACCTTCCCCGACAATTTCCAATAAATAGTCACCAGCTAATTCGCCACCACCTACATTGTCTGAAGCAATATGCGAAAGGACTTCTCCACTATCTGCATGACGGTCTACTGTAATCACAGGAATTCCTGCATTATTTGCTGATTCAACAGCCGCTGCAACAGCCGCTGAATCTGTTGGGTTAATTAATATTAAATCGACACCTTGTTGAATTAAATCCTCTACATCACTTGCTTGTTTTGCTGCATCATCTTGTGCATCAATTACAGTCAGGGTCGCACCTAACGCTTTTGCTTTCTCTTTTGCACCTTCACTTAACGTTACAAAAAACGGATTATTTAAAGTCGAAATAGAAAATCCTATATTTTGGTTATTTTCATTGTCTTTTTCTTGACTACTCTTCTTCGTTCCTGGCGCATCTAATGAACAAGCAGTGAGTAAAAGTACCATCCCTAGTATCACTATAATTTTCTTCATGCTAATCTCTCCTTATGCTTCTTTTTTTCGATCTAATAGTACAGCAATCAAAATAACCGCACCTTTAACCACTTGTTGAAAGAATGACGAGACACCAATTAAGTTTAAGCCATTATTTAAAACCCCAATGATGAGCGCACCGATCACAGTGCCAACAATCCATCCGCGCCCACCTGTTAAGCTTGTACCACCAAGTACAACGGCGGCAATCGCATCTAACTCAAACATACTACCCGCTGTGGGCTGAGCCGAATTCAATCTCGATGTTAAAATGAGCGCTGCAAGCGCCGCTAATGCACCTGTAAGGGAATATACATAAATTTTAATACGGTCTACACTAATACCCGATAATCGCGCCGCCTCTTCATTTCCGCCCACTGCATAAACACGACGACCGAAAGTTGTTTTCTTCAATATGAAATATAATACAGCAAATGCAAAAATCATCGTCACAACTGGAACTGGAATCCCCAAAAGATACCCTTTCCCTAATAATTGAAATGATAATGAATCGCCTAGACCTGAAATCGGTTTACCTTCTGTATAAACGAGGGTCAATCCTCTATAAATGGTCATCGTAGCCAATGTTGCAATAAAAGGAGCCACATGACCTTTTGCAATAATAATCCCATTAATCGCACCTAAGATTGCGCCAAGTAGAAGACCGAGAAACATTGCTAGTAGAGGATCCATTCCCCCAGCCATAAAACTAGCAGTTACAGCACCAGTGAGTGCTAATATTGACCCCACAGAAAGATCAATCCCACCCGTCAATATTACGAATGTCATACCGAACGCAATCAATGCATTAATAGATACTTGTCTTAAAACGTTTAGTAAGTTATGTAGTGTAAGAAAATTAGGGCTCATAATTGAAATAACAGCAACGATTAATAACAGACCGATAAACGGGCCGATTTTTTGCATAAATGATTGTGTACTAGACTTTAACAATTTTGTCGCCTCCCGTTGCATAATGCATAATGATTTCTTGTGTCATCTCTTCTTTTGATAACTCTGCCATTAGATTTCCTTCATACATGACGAGTACCCGATCTGCCATACCAATCACTTCTGGCAACTCCGAGGAAACCATCAAAATCGCTACCCCTTTTTCAGCGAGTTCGTTGATAATTGAATAAATTTCTTTTTTAGCGCCAACGTCCACTCCCCGTGTCGGTTCGTCTAAGATGAGGATTTCTGGTTCAATGCCTAACCACTTGCCAATCACAACTTTTTGTTGATTTCCTCCACTCAGTGATTTTACTGTTTGCTTTGGCCCAGATAAACGAATGCCTAATCGGTTCACCATTGTATTGTATAAATTATTTTCTGCTCGTGCTTTAACGATGCCCTTACTTGCGACTTTATTAAAATTCGACAAACAAAGATTGTCTTGAACAGAAAAGTCGACGATGAGCCCCTCTGACTTTCGGTCTTCTGTCACATACCCTATCCCTAGCTTTTTCCCTTGAATTGGATTCTTAACTTTGACAGTCTCTCCATCTATTAAAATTTCACCCGAAGTTAACTTCTGGGCGCCAAACAATGACTGAACCACTTCAGTTCTTCCAGCACCCATCAAACCTGCAATCGCGAGAATTTCACCTTTTCGCAATTCAAAAGAAATGTCTTGAAAAAGACCTGCTCTTGATAAATTTTTCGCTATAAATTTAACCTCTCCAATCTTCGCTTGACGTTCAGGAAACCGTTCACCTAATTCTCGACCAACCATCATTTGAACAACCTCGTCAAAATTGGTTTCTTTGATCAGCTTCGTTCCCACATACTGGCCGTCACGTAAAATTGTAATTCGGTCACAAATCGAAAAAATTTCTTCCATTCGATGTGATATATATACAAACGAAACACCTGTTTCCTGCAATGATCGAATCGTTGTAAACAGTGAGTCGATTTCACGGTCTGTGAGCGCTGCGGTTGGCTCATCCATAATAATGACATCTGCATTAGATGAGATTGCTTTTGCAATTTCTATGATTTGTTGCTTCCCCACTGATAAACTGCCAGCCGCTAGCCGAACATCTTCATGTAAGTCAAGTTTCTGCAATATTTTTCCTGCTTCAATATTCATCGTTTTTGTTCTCATAATGCCACTTTTTCCAAACGTTTTCTCTTTTCCTAAAAACAAGTTCTCAGCAATTGATAGGTGAGGTAAAATATTCAATTCTTGGTGTATGACCGCGATACCAGCTCGTTCGGACTCTTTTGGACTTTTGTAATCTACAGATTCCCCTCGAACGATTATCTCGCCAGCATCACGCGCATGAATGCCAGTCAGAACTTTCATCAGCGTTGATTTTCCTGCACCATTTTCACCCATCAAGGCATGAATTTCGCCTTTTTGTAAAGAGAATTCAACATGATCTAAGACGACATTTCCTGAGAACGCTTTCATAATTCCTTTCATTTCAATCATTAGCTCTACCTACTTTCTTGTCGCTTTACTTGAAACGTTTATCACGTAATCGTTCCTGAACTTCTTTACATGACGGCATACCATTTTGCGCTCCAAACTTTTCAACAGCTAAAGAACCCGCTGCATTTGCAAATTCAACAGCTTCATGTAAAGTAAACCCTTCAACAATTCCATAGGCCAATGCACCGTTAAATGTGTCGCCAGCGCCTGTCGTATCAATTGCTTTCGTTTTAAAGCCTTTGACAATTACATGTTTCTCTCCATCAAAATAACGTGCGCCTGCACTCCCCAACGTCACAATCAATTGATTTGGATGCGCCTCTAATGCCCTCTCCATATTCGAGCCGAAAATTTTCGCACACTCTGTTTCATTGGGCGTTAGATAAGCAACTTTCGACATAAACTGCTGATCAAAACCGCTAGCTGGTGCGGGATTTAAAAGTACTGGAATCGCTAATTCCTCACACACTTGTAAGACATATTCTATTGTTTTTACAGGGATCTCCATTTGCAAGACAACGAGTTTACTTAAAGCAATTAACGATTTTACTTCATCGATACGAGACGGGGTTAACGCATAATTAGCACCTGGCACAACGATAATTCGATTATCTTGACCTGATAACAGTATATTTGCGATACCAGAAACGCTCCCGACACTTTCCTTTACACCACCTATCTCTACTTCGTTTACTGCTAAATTCTTTAATAATTCTTGACCAAACGCATCACTGCCTATATTTCCAACCATTTGAACATTAGCACCTAATCGTGAAGCAGCGACCGCCTGATTGGCTCCTTTGCCACCTGGTACAGTCGTGAACAATTCACCCAATGTCGTCTCGCCTTGCTGCGGAAAGTCATCTGTTTGCACGACTAAATCCATATTAATACTGCCAATAACTGTAATCATTTCTCCACACTCCTCGTTGTGCCACGTTGAACTAACGTGACTGGAACTTGAATTTCTTTATGTTCGATGGGTAAGTTCTCTATTAACTTAATGAGCACACGCGTTGCAATCGCCCCCATTTTGTATATATCTTGAGCCACTGTCGTTAAACCGGGTGTCATCATTTCCCCTAGGCTAATGCCGTCAAATCCTACAATTTGAAGTTCACCTGGTACATCTATTCCTAACGAATGCGCTGCCTTCAAAGCGCCAGCTGCTGAAAGGTCACTACTCGCAAATATCCCATCAATACTTGGATAGGTTAACAGTGTTTGTTTAGAAATTTGTTCAGCTTGGTTGTACTCAAAAGGGCAGTCAATGACATGCACTTGAATTTCTTTTCCTTCTACTGCCTCCAAAAATCCCGCGAGTCGATCATCCGCTGGTCCAACTCCTTTAGGTCCTCGCAAACAAAGAATATGTCTACACCCTTGTTCAATTAAATGCGTAGTGCCAAGATAAGACCCTTCTTTATTATTAGAGGATACTGTTGGAATAGATGGATGAATCGTGCGGTCTAAAGCCACTACTGGCAATTCCAAGTTTGTATAGTGTTGCGCGTCTAAATGATTCGTTGTCACAATAAATCCCGCGACATACTTTTGTTTTAGTGTTTCTATATAGTGTATTTCCTTCTCAGTATTTCGATCCGAATTACATAAGACAACTGTGTATCCATACGTTAAGGAGACATCTTCAACTGCCCGAGCAAGCTCAGGAAAAAAAGGGTTCATGATGTCAGGAACAATTAAGCCGATAAACTTTGCTTGCTTTTTACTTAAGGAACGTGCGACTAAATTAGGTTTATACTTTAACACAGCGATGGATTGTTCAATTACTTCTTTTGCCTCTTTGCTGACATAGCCTTTTCTATTTATATAACGTGAAACCGTTGCGACAGATACACCAGCATGTTTTGCAACATCACGAATATTCGCCATTTAATCCCCCGTCTCTTTCAATGTGTAATCGGTTACACACACATCATAACAACACATTCTTCTAACTGTCAACTCATCATTTTTATACAATACCCTGTATATATGATTTATCTTATACCGACATCAGCGTTTTTTTCGATACTGAGTCTCATCTAAAAAAGCGACTGCACAGGGCAATCGCTTTTTTAAGTATTATACAAGTTGATGTTCTGCAATGAAGTCTTTTAATACCTCATGTAAATTCGGGGTACCAATTTCATTTAATTCGTAATGAACACGCGTCGTCGGTTTATTAATCGAAATAATACGCGTTAAGTCCATCGGTGTGCCAATAATGACCGCATCACAATCTGTAGCATTAATCGTCGCTTCAAGGTCTTTCAGTTGTTCCGCACCGTACCCCATCGCTGGGAGTACATTTGTAATATGTGGGTACTTTTCAAATGTATCGACCAACGATCCCACCGCATACGGACGGGCATCAATGATTGCCTTCGCGCCTAAACGCTCTGCCGCGACGGAACCAGCGCCGATTTTCATTTCTCCGTGTGTCAGTGTCGGACCATCTTCAACAATTAACACACGTTTCCCGATAATGCTGTCAGGATCATCCACTGTGATGGTCGACTCCGCTTTAATAATCTTACTATTTGGGCTGACCTTTTTAATGTTGTTTTCAACGATCTCTATCGCTTCTGCAGGTGCACTGTCAATTTTATTAATAATATTGACGTCTGCAGTTCTGAGACAAACTTCCCCTGGATAGTATTGTAATTCATGGCCTGGGCGGTGTGGATCGAGCACATTAATCGCTAAATCAGGTTCATAGAAAGAAAAGTCATTGTTGCCACCGTCCCATAAAATCACGTCACAACCGTCGGGATCATTTTCAGCAGCCGCTAGAATATCTGCATAATCCACACCTGCATAAATAATGTTGCCGCGAATGACATGTGGTTCATATTCTTCCATCTCTTCAATCGTACACTCATGCTTTTTCAAATCTTCAACCGTTGCAAAACGTTGCACACGCTGCGCGTTCAAATCGCCATAGGGCATGGGGTGTCTCACAGCAACCACTTTTATATCATATTCAAGTAGTGTTTCGATAATTTTACGAGATGTTTGGCTTTTGCCTGTGCCAGTTCGAACCGCACAAACTGAAATAACTGGCTTATTGCTCTTAATCATCGTTTGCTTTGAGCCGAGTAGTGTAAAGTTAGCACCAGCGGCGTTCACCAATGCACTTAAATTCATAACGTCATCATACTTTATATCACTATAGGACAAGACACATTCTTCCACATCTAGCTCGTCAATTAACGTAGTCAATTGATCTTGTGCATAAATCGGAATGCCATCCGGGTATAAATCTCCTGCTAATTCTGTCGGGTATTTTCGTCCATCTATATCAGGGATTTGTGTCGCGGTGAACGCAACAACGCGACACGCCTCATCTTCTCGGTAATAAGTATTAAAGTTGTGAAAATCTCTTCCTGCAGCGCCGATAATAATGATATTTTTTGTTTTCATACGTGTGTCCTCCTAATGGTTGCGGTTAATTTCATAATTATAACACTTCATGTATTTTAATACAAGAAGTGTTATAAATTTTATGCCTCTTCATTTATCGGATTTCACATGACGATAATACATTACACGCTCGGTTGAATTAAATACCAAATATACAATGCTTCATTAGACGAACCTGGTGCCGCCGATGCTTGTCTCGGATAGGGTGCCATTTTTCCGTCTTCTTTCATTAGCCTATCCACAATGGGATTCGCTTGCATTGCCGCCTCCAATAGCGCATCTGCTTTTACCGGATTTTCTCTTGCAATCAACCATTCTAAATAAAGGGAGGGAGCATCTTCTTCAGAAAATCCTTCGTGAGACTGAATCAGCGCTGAAGCACGTTTCTTATTCCCCGCGTGCAGGTGCGCAGCGACGACTAAATAACGTACCCCTTGCTCGTCAAAAGGATTTAATTCAAGCAATTGTTCAAACTGCAGTGCCGCTTCTTTAAACCGATTTTGTTCGTAAAGCCAAATCCCATAAGAAAAAATGGCTCGTAGATACGGTCGGTTCGTCACAAGTCGCCATACTTGGTCGACATCTGTATCAAAGCTGTGGGTGCCTAATTCAATGGCTTGTTTATAGAGCGCCTCCACTTTTTCAAGGGACGAAACGGTTTCCAACTTCAACAGCAGCGCATCCACATTTTCCTTATCAAGCGAAAAGGCCTTTTTCCCTAAAGCGATGCGTTCTTTTTCCTCTTCTGTGTCGTAAGCTTCATAGGCAAGCCACTGTGCTTCCTCTTGTCGATTAACAGGTGTGAATGGTTCATTCATATTTTCGTTCATCATGACTTGTAAATCTTCCATAGACAAATCTCCAAGTCGACTCGATTTACACAACATTTCCCAGTTGAACTTTTCAGTGATACGAGGATCTTTGCCAAATGAATACGAAAATTCTGGTGAATTCTGTTCTTGCGCGTCAATTTCATCAAGAAGATTTAAAATAACGTCCCCCATTTTATCGACATGCTTCATGAAAGAACTCACAGACACATCAAACAACGCTGCAATCTCTGCCTGTGAAAAGAACTGTTCATCGAGTGTGTCGAATTCATCCGCAACTTTAAACGCTGCTGCTGCAATCACACCAGGTTTGCGGAAGCCTGGATCTTCTCTATATAAATAAGTCAAAGCCGCGTTCTTCATAAACTCAATTGCATCTTCGGACAACCCTAAATCTTCAACAGTCTCGTCAATTTTATCGACCACTTGTTGATGTTGGCGTGGCAAGTCCAATTTTTCATTCGCATCTACTTCGTCTTTAAACTTGTACCAAGCTGCAATCATTTCATGAACGTCTAACATATGCGCTTTAAAGAACGCATAGCTTGAAGATTTCCCGCTCTCCTCTGCAAGTTTCTCTACTTGTTTCACAAATGAGTCGTCTTTTGTGCTAATTACATTCAGGCCATTTAACACCATGGCGCCATTGTCATACGTTCTTGTATCTGGAAGCACAATTCCAAATACATACGTATCTACCGATTCATTTTCTTTAATTTCAAAATCAGTTGGCAAAAGGAGTCGATAGGTTTTATCCCCTAATGTTTCCGCAACGTCCACATAAGCTTTTCCATATTGAGTAACTTTTCCTAATAACACGATAGGTTCACGCCACCCCTGTAAAACTTTCTGTGTAGAAGATCGAACAGCGCCATTCAACACTTTTAAAATGTATCGATTCCACAAATCTAGTCGCTCTACAAAAACATAGTAATCGAATACAGCTTGTTGAAGATCATCCGCTTCAATCATTTCGCTTAATCGCATCGCCCATTGACGTTCACGGTATTCTAGTGCTGATATATTCTTTCGATCACTCACAATTTGATCATAATAGCCAGCAATAATGCGTTCTAATTCTTCCTCTGCAAGTTTTTCAGTGGAAGGTTCATTTTTCAAGGCGCAGCACTTTTTGTACTTTTTGCCGCTGCCACATAAACAAGGATCATTACGTCCAAGCATCTGAATCACACTCCTTGTTTTTTATTCTATAGATATACATAAATAGAAGATAGTATTTTATGTTAAAATGCAGGAAAAACCACTCCTCGTGCTTATGCAAAAGAGTGGTTTACTTTTTTAAACGTTTTTAACATTTATATTGGTATGCGCACTGGCTTTCTTTTTTCAAACGTATACACAGCGTCAAAGCCTACTTCCTTCGCAAGTGCAATGGCTTCATCTAGATAAGCACCTACCGTATCAGCACGATGTGAATCTGATCCAATGGTGAGGATTTCTCCTCCGAGTGCTTGGTACATTTTCAATACTTCTACGGACGGAAATGGTTCATTCAGCTTTTTATTTGCCAAGCCAGAAGTATTAATCTCAATACCAATCCCGCGTTCAATCGCTTTCTTTAAAATGGCTTCAATCATCGGTTGAAATTCAGCTGGTTGATAGTTGCCAATCGTGTCGATTGCATAACGTTTCATTAAATCTAAATGTGCGAGTACATCTATGTCAGCGTTCGAAACCAATTGAAGTATTTCTTCAAAATAAGCGCGGTAAAGGGTCTCCACATCTTTACCTACTAGATAAGTGCGCAATTTTGTTTCTTGTATATTATGCACAGACCCCATAACAAAATCTAACGCTAGTCCATCTAATGCCGCTGCATATTCTTTTGTTAACAAATGCGGCTCACAAAGTTCAATCCCAGCTTTAATGATTAATTGGCCTTCATACTGCTTACGACAGGCAGCAATTTGTGAAAAATACCGTTCGAAATTCATATGACCATAGGTAGGCAATTTGGGATTAACAGCAAAATGCTCGGTGAAACAAATTTCGTCAATGCCTTTTTCTACGGCTGCTGCACAAACATCAAACATACTTGCCTTCGAGTCAAATGAATTATCGGTATGATGATGGTATTCAGTTATATACATGCAATTAACCTCCTTTTGCAATTAAAAATCTGGACCCTACCATTGTACAGAGTAGGATCCAGATTTTGTTATTTAGTGACTAATTCTTTTGCTGCTTTGACAATATCTGCTGCAGTTAACTCATATACTTCTTGTAAATAAGGTGTTAATCCGACTTGTCCAAATTGCTCTTTGACGCCGATTCTACGCACAGGTACAGGATGGTTTTCAGCAAGGTATTCACACACCGCACTGCCTAAACCGTTGTTCACATTATGATTCTCTGCAGTGACGACTTTACCCGTTTTCTTCGCTGCTTTGAGAAGTGTTTCCCCATCAAGTGGTTTTATGTAGAACATATCGATAACAGTGGCTTCGATTCCTTCTTCTTTTAATGTTTCCGCTGCTTGAAGCGCTTCTACAACCATAATTCCACTTGCAACAATTGTGACATCATTACCTTCTCTTAATACTTGGGCTTTTTCAAAGTTTGTATCTTCATCATAAAGTTTCGCTGTTGCTTTACGAATTGTACGAATATAGTGAAGTCCGCCTTCTGCATAACCCTTTTTGAGTAAGTACTTCAAAAGAGTTGGGTCGCTCGCTTCATAAACAGAAGCTTTTGGTACACTTCTCATGAGCCCCATATCTTCAAATGTCATATGCGTTCCGCCGTTATGTTCTGCAGTAACACCAGCATCAGAACCAACGAGTACTGCCGATAGTTGGGCATAACCTAAGGAGACAAAGAGTTGGTCAAATGCTCTTCTTGTTAAAAACTGGCCGAATGAATGAAGAAAAGGTTTTCTGCCTGTCACACTTAGCCCAGCCGCCATACTCATCATATTCGCTTCCATAATGCCTACATTTACATATTGGCCAGGCAATGTTTCTTTTAAAGATCCTGTAGACATCGAACTACTTAAATCGGCTTCCATGACAATCACTTTCGGATCTTGTTGAGCCAATTCGTATACCGTTTCAGCATAGACCTGGCGCATTTCTTTTTCGGTTTGCTCAAGAATTAAAGTCATTATACAAGCACTCCTTCTAGTTCTTTTTCAAGTTTTTCAATCGCTTCATTGATCGCTTTCCAGTCTTCATCATTTGGACGTACATGGTGATTGTCCGCCTTTTCTTCAAGGTGTTTAACCCCTTGTCCTTTGATCGTATCTAGAATGATCGCCTGTGGTTTCCCTTTGTTTGCCTTCGCTTGTTGAATCGCTTTATCAATGGCATCAACGGAGTTCCCATCCACTTTCACCGTTTCAAAACCAAATGCTTTAAATTTAGCAACAAAATCTAGCGGATCAATAATGTCTTTTGTCAACCCATCCAATTGTTTTTTATTGTCATCTAACAGCACAATTAAGTTTTCTAATTTGTGATGTGAAGCAAACTGGAATGCTTCCCAACATTGCCCCTCATTTAATTCGCCATCTCCGACAATACAATAGGTTTTATTGTCCAGGCCTGCGAGCTTATTCCCATAAGCAATGCCTGTAGCTGCGGATATGCCTTGTCCTAACGAACCACAAGTCATGTCAACACCCGGTGTTAAATTACGGTCTGGATGTGAAGGCAATGATGTACCGTTTTGGTTAAGTGTATAAAGCACGTCTTCAGTGAAGAAATTCTTGAGGAATAACGTTGCATAAAGTGCAGGACCGCCGTGACCTTTCGATAAAACAAAATAGTCCCGATTAGGATCTTTTGCGGTTTCTTTGTTCACGTTTAAATGTTTGCCGTAAATGACAGAAAGTGCTTCGACGATCGATAAACTACCACCAAAATGGCCGAAACCTAAAGCTTTCAATTCCTTCAATGTATACAATCTAATTTGCTTTGCTGCTGTTTCTAAATCTTTTGCTAGCATGAATGTACGCTCCTTTTTTTAAATAATACTCAAAAGCCTGGGAAAGCACATCTGGTTATTTACTTGTCCCAAGCTTTCGGCCTCACTGTTATTTAGATTCTGGTACTGATTTCCCTTTCTTTTTGTCGAACAACCCAGCACCAACCATCAGGCCAAGAATGACGACAAGGCTGACTGTGATGGCAATAGGTCCTGCATAGTTAGCCAACGTACCAAAGAAGATTCCTGAAACGCCAAAGTCTGTATCTGAGAACGTTGAGTTCGCAAAACCTAAATCTCCAAGTACTGGCATTAAGAACACGGGTAAGAACGAGATAAGGATTCCGTTCACAAACGACCCTGCAACTGCGCCTCGAATACCCCCTGTAGCATTTCCGAATACGCCTGCCGCTGCACCTGTAAAGAAGTGCGGCACAACGCCTGGCAGAATAATGACACCGCCTGTAAAGGCCATGATCGCCATACTAACAATTCCGCCGACAAAACTTGAGAAGAAACCGATTAATACCGCGTTTGGTGCATATGGATAAATAATCGGAACATCAAGTGCTGGCTTTGCATTTGGCACCAATTTTGTGGAGATTCCTTTGAATGCTGGTACGATTTCAGCCAACACTAAACGAACCCCTGCTAAAATCACGAATACGCCTGCTGCAAATGTACCGCCTTGAATAACTGAAAACACAAGGAAATTCGTGCCTTCACTGAGTTCAGCTTCTATATAAGCTGGTCCTGCAAACAACGCAACAACGACATAAATCACAATCATTGTTAACGCGATACTCACAGTACTGTCCCGTAAAAAACCAAGCCCTTTAGGGAAGTTAATTTCCTCAGTTGAAACGGGCTTCTTTTTGCCTTTGACAGCTTTACCTACCAGTGCACTAAGTGCATAACCAACCGCACTGAAGTGACCTAAAGCAACATTGTCATTGCCAGTCAATTTACGCATAAATGGCTGTAATATTGCTGGTGACAACGTCATAATGATTCCAAGCGCAACAGAACCCGCAATGATTAACGGAACTGTGCTAAATCCGGCAACCGCCATAATTACAGCGAGCATACAGGCTAGATAAAGTGTATGATGCCCTGTTAAAAAGATGTATTTAAACTTTGTAAAACGCGCAATTAAAATGTTGGCAATCATCCCAAAGAACATGATTAACGCGGTTGTTGTCCCGTATTCAGTCAGCGCCATTGCAACGATGGCCTCATTATTCGGCACAACCCCTGCGACGTTGAAAGCATGTTCAAACATGTCACCAAACGGGGCCAGTGCACCTTGCAAGATTCCCGCACCTGCTGCAATGACGAGGAAACCAACAAAGGTCTTCGTTGTTCCTTTTAACGTATCTGAAACGTTTTTACGCTGTGCGATTAAACCAATTAAAGCAATCATTGCAACGAGTATCGCAGGTTGGCTTAAAATATCAACAAGTATACTTAATAGATTGTTCATCGCCTATTCCCCCTTCAAATTGTTAGATCTTTCCGTGATCATTCATTACTTGTGTCACCTTGGCACGCAGTTCGTCCATGTCGATAATACTGTCCAAGACAATCACATTTCCTAGATGAGCGCCGCCTTCTGCAATGTCTTTTGCTAAGAAAAACACATCCGCATCTCCTGGCGTTGCTGAACTTAAATCAGAGTGATTAACCTCCACATCTGTAACCCCTAACTCACCTAAAATTTGATTGATATTCATTTCCACCATAAAACTTGTGCCTAATCCTGATCCACATACTGTAAGAATTTTCATGATTGATCTTCTCCTTTTTTTATAATATTCAATATTTCTTCCGCTGTTGTGGCTTCTTTTAATTTCCCAAGCTTTGCATTATCACCTAAAATTCTTGTTAAATGAGAGAGTGCTTTTAAATGAGCTTCGCTATCGATCGCGGCGATGCAAATAAAAATGTCAATCTGATGGTCTTCTTTATCCAACAAGCGTACAGGTGTCGTCGTTCGTAGAAATGACATGCCGATTTCATTCACACCTGCTTCTGGTCTGGCGTGTGGTATTGCAATGCCTTTTCCTACATGAATATAGGGGCCTAATTCTTTCACGCTATTTATCATTGCTTCTACATAACTCGTGTTAACTTTTCCAGTATCAACTAGGGGTTGTGCAGCTTGCAAAATTGCATCCGTCCACCCAATCTGTTCATTCGTAAACTGAATCATGTCTTTTGTTAATAGCTCGGAAAGCATTGGTGCATACCTCCCTTTCTCGGTATTTTGTAAGTGTAAAACATTGACTAACTCTGAGAACAACGCGTCCTCATTCTTTACGGTTGCATGCTTCTTAATGACCTTTATAATTTCCTCTACTGAAACGTGGTTAAAATCTTTATGTGAAAAATCAGAAGCAATCGCTTGAAATAAATGATTCTTCTCTGCTTGCGATAAAAGTGGACGCACAACATAAACAGGTTTCAAAGATGTAATTTCGACCGTTGAAAATATTAAATCATACTCACTCACTGGGATTTCTGCAATTTCACTTACTGTATGAACGCTAGAGAGCAATATGTCCGGGAACATCTCATTGAGTTGCGCTTTTAACATGAGGGAAGAACTAATCCCATTCGAACATGCAATAATGGCACGCAGTTTTTCGCTTCTCGGCTTTTTATTCTTTTCAAGATAACCGCCAAAGTGCAATGTGAAAAAACCGACTTCTTCATCGCTTAATTTTTGCCCTGTCCACATAGCCAATGGAGAGAGTGCTAGTTCAACAAATTTAAAAAGTTCTTTGTATTCCTCTTTAATACGCTCTGTTAAAGGATTCACGAGTGGAACGTTAAAAGCAATCCTGAAAAACGCTGGCACAAGATGGTTGTATAACGTTTGTTTTAAAAAGCGTTTATCTACAATCGGCAAAAAAGTGATTTTTTCAAAGTTGTCAATAATTCGACCAGCCAATTCATCTAAAGAAGCATTTGACTGATGCGCAACTTCTTGTTGGGAAACGAGCAATTGCAGCGTTACATAATCTTCTTCTAATGCCCCACGACCTTTAAATAAATGTTTTGCTAACACTTGCCCTTGAACAAAAAGGCTTTGTTTCCTAATGATTTGCTTTTCGTATTCCTTGAATAATGTTTCATTACTTTTTCGCCTGGCACGGATAAACGCAAGTCGCGCAATCATTTCTTGCTTCCGACTGTTGACGAGTTGGATTTTGTTTTCATTTAAAAACGTCGTCACAATTTCGCGGGTCTCACTCAAACATTTTTCTTCTTGCCATTTCTGAAGCACGAGTATGAGTATTTCTTTGCCTAATGCTTGCGATAATAAGAGATCGATACAGTA
>JARIDM010000109.1 GCA_029263945.1 Sporosarcina sp. | reverse complement strand
CATCAAACAAGTAAAAATACGCGTAAAACCATAGGCACTAGCCTTTTCCAGATAAGCAATCAGTTCTTTCTCTGTTCCATACTGAGGATAAATTGAAATACCCAATCTTCTCATTTAACTACACTCCCTCTATAAATATTGATATATCAACGATTTGAACCGTTGTAGGGTGTCAAAAAAATATTTTCGACACGTTGATTAACCTTGTTTTATTGTTGTGTGAATATTCAAACATACTTGGGTACGCTACGCGGTTCATCGTTGGATAATTTTCAAAAAATACGATGATATTTAGATATACGATGCACTATGGATCTCCGCATTGCTTATGATGACGTACCCTCCCATGTCTCTTGGCGTCTAGTGCGCCCACATTCCTTCGTTCGGTCTAGTCATAAGGCGGAGGCTGGCGAAGCTCCTTAAGGGACTCAATGGTCGAATGGATAAAATAATGCCGGCTTCTCCGTGTCATCCAGTTGTCTAGTATTCCTTCGGAATGAATTGGTTACGCAGCTACTTCAAGTTTAGGAATATCCTTCATCATTTGCTGTGCGTCAAATGCCATATGTTTCGTACAAATTGCGTGTAATACCTTCAGTAGTTTGCCACATAGAACGACGATTGACTGTTTCTTGCGTAATGGATTTGTCGGTCTTGTTGTGTAGTATTCATGTAACTTTCGAAATGCTTCATTGTGCCGGATCATTGGAATCATAACCCGAAAGAGGAGCGCGCGTAATTGGCGCCTTCCTCGTTTTGAAATACGTTTTTGTCCTTTGTGTTGCCCAGAAGAGTTTTCCCGTAATGTTAATCCCGCAAGTTTAATCAGTTGGCGTGGATGATTGTAATGGGAAAAGCTACCGATTTCTGAAAGTAAATCAATAATGGTCTTATCTCCAAGACCTGGAACTGTTTGAAGCCATTCGTACTCGGCTGATGTTTGAGTCAATGTAACTAATTGTGCTTCAAGCGCTTGAATTTCCTTTTCAACTTGAAGATAACGTTGGACGAGTGTGGCGATTTCAAGTTTGGCCATCTGCTGTCCTTCTGTAATCCCAATCGAGTTGCGGGCACATTCAATCAGTTGTCTTGCTTTTGGTTTCTGAGGTGATTTAAGCCCTTCTACCTCTCTGTATAGTGCGAGTAGTTCTTCTGGTTCCTTTGTTGCGACATCGCTTGGAAACGGTGTACATTCCAATGCAGCGAGTGCCATTTTTCCCAATGAGGGAAAAACTTGAGGAAACTCTGGAAAGTATCGATCTGTCCAACGAATGATTTTGTTTTTTAACGTATTTGATTCTTCGCTCAGATTACTTTTAAGTGTAGCGCCAACACGCAATTCGGCTTCAGTATCCTTTAGAATACGTGGATAACTATAGCGGCCATCTTTTACTAAACGAGCGATGACAAGCGCATCTTTGGCATCATTCTTGGTTTGTAAATTGTCGTCAAGTTCCTTGGAGCGCTTGACGTGCATCGGATTACACATCACTAAAGGGATGCCTCGATTTTGAAGATAATAAGCTAAATTGAGCCAGTAATGCCCCGTAGGCTCAATGCCAACGATAACATCTGTTTTTTCAAACGCCTTCATCGACTCAAGAATTTGATTATAGAAGAACTCAAAGCCTTGTCTCGATTGATAAACAGGAAACGATTTCTTTAGGAGCAGCCCACGCTCATCAACCATGCAGGCGTAGTGCGTGCGCTTGGCGATATCCATTCCGATGACTAATGTTTTGTTTGTGACTTGATTAATTTTGTCGTTTTGTTTAAAATTCATAAGTGAGTCCTCCTGGTATCTAATTAGGGGTCATTTCTTCGTCGAGAAACTGACACCCCGCATCATACCAAGAGGGCTTTTTTTGTTCAAGCCCCTAAAAAACTTCTAACAGGAATGCTCCTTATGTATGCTTATGAAGCATAGTTGATATTCTATATCTGCATTTTACAGACAATGCAGAATTATGTACACTATTATTACGATAGTAAAAGGGAGTGATGTTATGACTAAGGTTTGTCATTCGTTTACGGAAGCACTTTCAGATATTCAAGATGGCAACACACTGATTGTTGGTGGATTTGGGCTATGTGGAATTCCTGAAAAGTCAATCAAAGCCTTACAGGAAAAGGGGGTAACTGACTTGACCGTTGTGAGTAATAATTGCGGGGTAGATGATGCAGGACTCGGGTTATTACTGGCGAATCAGCAGATTAAAAAGATGGTGGCTTCTTATGTAGGAGAAAACAAAATTTTTGAACAACAGTTTTTAAGTGGTGAGTTGGATGTGGAGCTCACGCCCCAAGGCACACTCGCAGAACGAATTCGAGCAGGTGGGGCTGGCATTCCAGGTTTTTACACAGCAACGGGCGTCGGAACACCGATTGCGGAAGGCAAAGAAACAAAAGACTTTAACGGTAAAACGTATCTACTTGAAGCGGGCATTGTCGGAGACTTTGCACTCGTGAAAGCTTGGAAAGCGGATACGCTAGGCAATTTAACTTATCGTAAAACGGCACGAAATTTTAATCCACTGGCTGCAATGGCTGGGAAAATCACAATTGCTGAAGTCGAGGAAATTGTTGAAGCAGGTGAATTAAGTCCAGAAGAGATTCATACACCTGGTGTTTACGTACAACGTGTCGTTAAAGGGACAGATTATGAGAAACGAATCGAACGCTTAACTGTAAAGGACGCATAGAAAGGAGAGAGGAACATGAATGATGCACGAATAAGAATTGTGAAACGAGCCGTAAAAGAGATTGAAGACGGCATGAACGTAAACCTCGGGATTGGGATGCCAACGCTTGTCGCCAACGAAATTCCAGCTGACGTGACGGTCATGTTGCAGTCAGAAAACGGTTTACTAGGCATTGGCCCTTATCCATTGAAAGGTGAAGAAGATGCAGATCTAATCAATGCGGGAAAAGAAACGATTACGACGGTTCCAGGTTCTTCTTTCTTTGATAGTGCTGAGTCGTTTGCAATGATTCGCGGCGGACATATTGATCTGGCCATTCTTGGAGGAATGGAAGTCGATGAAAAAGGCGACTTAGCCAACTGGATGATTCCTGGGAAAGTGATTAAAGGAATGGGCGGCGCAATGGACCTCGTTGTTGGTGCAAAACGTGTCATTGTCATAATGGACCATGTGAATAAGCATGGTGATTCAAAAGTTAAAAAAGCATGTGACTTGCCGTTAACAGGAAAAGCAGTTGTCGATCGACTGATTACCGATTTAGCCGTATTCGATTTTACAGCCGAAGGAATGGTGTTAGTTGAAACGTCACCTGGCATTTCGGTAGATGAAATTAAACAGAAAACAGAAGCGGAATTTACAGTCGCGGAGAATTTATTGCCCTAAAATCCTATAATGAAAAGGATTGAATCGTATATGATTCACGAAGTTCCTTTATAAAATTAAATTTGGAACTAATGCGTACAGCGTTAAGTAAAAAATAGCGTGCATGTAAACCGTTATGGTTTAGGTGCACGCTACTTTTAATTTTTATAATTTCGCAATTTCCATAAATCCTTCTCCGAAAACGTCACGCACATCATGAATCGCAATAAATGCATGCTCGTCCGCCGCCTTAACAATTCTCTTCAACCTGACAACTTCTTGGGTGCTAATGACAATATAAAGGATGTCTTTTTTCTCTTTTGAATAATAGCCATGTCCGGCGTAGACCGTTACACCACGGTTCATCTTCAAGTTAACTTCACGTGCGATCTGATCAGGGTTTCGAGAAATGATTGTCACGGCTTTTTTAGAATTCAAGCCTTCTATGATAAATTCCATTACCTTTGTCCCAATATATAGCATGATAATTGTGAGCATCAGTTTTTCTGCACCAATGATAAAATAGGAAGATAAAACGACAATTAAATCGAAAAACAGCAGCCCATAACTAATGCTCCATCCGAGGTATTTTTGTGTAATGCTCGCCAGGATTGTTGAACCAGCAGTCGTTCCGCCGACACGAATAATAAGGCCGATGCCCACCCCTGCAAATACACCACCAAAAATCATATTGACAAAAATCTCATCAGAAGCAATGCTCCATCCCGCAGTTAAATGTAGGAATAAGGAATTGAATAGGACAGCAATAATTGTATATATCGTCGTTACCCGACTTAAGAACTTATAGCCAACGATTAAAAGGATTCCGTTAATCACAAGGTTCACAAGTCCCGGAGACCAACCGTACAAATAAAAAGCGATGATGGTAAGGCCCGTCACACCGCCTTCTCCGAGGTCGTTTGGAATTACAAAAAGGTTAACTGCCAATGCGAAAATAAAAGCACCAGCCATAATGAAAATTAAATCTTTCAGTCTTCTGTTCATAAACACACCGCCAATCTAAAAATTAACTCACCAGAGGCAATTTCATAATCACCTACATTTGCGACAACGACGCAACACGTAGGTTAAGAACGGTTCAACTTAACGCTATATTGTTGTATTGGCGCAATAAAACCCGATTATGAAATTGATTGACTCCCGTATGGATTGAAGCTTAACTTTATCACACTATTCCCTATATTACTCCAAATTATTTACATGTGAACAAAAATGGACAAGAGTAGCGTGTTTAACGGATTGTCTTCCGAATACAAATTGACACGATTCAAAAAGTACACTAGGATTATTATGTAAGTGAACCTATATATTGTCATGAACGAATGAAGGTCATACTTGTAAGAAACAAATAGAAGATACCTATTGGAGGAATTTAAATGGTGAACATCCAACAGATTGAGGAAGCGAAAGTTTATATTTTAAGCAAAACAACGGCAGTACCTGAAATCGGAATTATTCTAGGTTCTGGATTGGGTAGTCTTGCAGATGAAATTACAAATGCAGTTAGTATTCCGTATGAAGACATTCCGCATTTTTCTAAATCGGATGCAGTAGGTCATGCCAATGAACTTGTGATTGGAGAACTTGAAGGGAAAATAGTCGCTGCAATGAAAGGACGCTACCATTATTATGAAGGCTATTCATTGGAAGAAGTTACGTTTCCAGTAAGAGTCATGAAGGCAATTGGTGTCGAAAATCTTGTCATTACAAACGCATGTGGTGCAGTCAATACAGAATTTAATGCGGGTGAATTAATGTTAATTACGGATCACCTCAATTTGGTTGGGTCAAATCCACTCATTGGGAAAAATAATGACGAACTAGGTCCGCGTTTTCCTGACGTGTCAAATGCGTATCACCGCGATTTACGTGCCGTCGCAACAAAAGTAGCAAAAGAAAAAGACATTACTTTACGTGAAGGGGTCTATGCATGGTGGAGTGGACCGGTTTATGAAACACCAGCTGAAATCCGTATGATCCGCATACTAGGGGCAGATGCAGTGGGTATGTCAACTGTACCAGAAGCGATTGTTGCTGCACATGCAGGGCTTAAAGTGTTAGGCATCTCTTGTTTAACAAACATGGCAAGCGGCATCCTAGAAGAGCCACTAAGCCATGCGGAAGTATTAGAAGTCGCAGCGACTTCTCGTAGTAAGTTTGTTGATTTGGTCAAAGGTGTCTTGCACGAGATATAACTTGTTAGAAGGATGCTTATTGTGTTAAGTATGAAGGATCCGTAAACTTTTTAAAAAAATGGAGGGATTGTTATGAAGTTGGTTTCAACACCGTACAGACTGGAAGAAAAGCCAAAGCATATGGAGAAGTTATTGACATTAGAAAATGTATCAATAGTCAATATCCAATTGAAAACGGGTGAAACAATTGCAGAACATGACTCTAAAAGAGAAGTAATCATTGTTGTACGTAAAGGCGCGGTCATCTTTGACGTTGAAGGCGAGGAGACATTGGTTACACAAGGCAATGTGCTACACATGGTCCCTTTTGAAAAACATAGTCTACGCGCTACAGAAGATACGGATATCATCGTTCTTCAAGTCGAAGCATAAATAACAAAATTATGCTAAAACAGACCTCATTCCGATTTGAATGAGGTCTGTTTTTTTGGATTGTGCTTAAGTCTATGAGGAAAAAGCTTGGGTGAGTTACATGGGTCCATCAAGTGTGCGATGTTTCAATGGTATTAGCATTGACAATGAGAATCATTATCAATAAACTAAAGGTTATCATCCATAATTAGTTAGGATTGAACAATGAACGCATTATCAACCAAATGAAGGAGATGATCATCATATGCAAATTTATTGGACGAAAATAAATGAAATTATTGAAGAAACAGCTGAAGTGAAAACGTATCTGCTTGACTGTCCAGAAGGCTTTACGTGGGAGGAAGGCGCGCATACACATTTCGCACTTGAAGGTTTTAATGCTGAAGAAAAACCTAATCGAAGCCTCATTCGTCACATGTCTATCTCTACGTTACCGCACGAAAATTCAATTGGAATTACGACACGGATCAAGCGCGAGTGCTCTATGTTTAAAACAAATTTAAAAAATCTTGAAGTAGGCAGTGAAGTAGCCTTATTTAAAAC
>JARIDM010000068.1 GCA_029263945.1 Sporosarcina sp. | reverse complement strand
TCACTTCTATTCATCTAATATCGTCTTAATAAAGGCCCGTTTCAAACATAAAACTTCCAAGCCAAGCATGGAATTTATCATATAGTTCATAAAAGAAGTAATCACCAAGTTCCTCTTCGCTCATCTCACCAATTTGAACGATTTCTCCTTCAGGCTCTTCAAGATTTTTGATGATTTTACTTTGATCTGTAAAGTTTATTCCGACTGTATCGCCTTCAACTTCTACAAAAAATGAATGATTGACACGTTTTGAATCTCTTTCGTGAATCGCATCTCCATCCCAGTTTAGGCCAAATTCGTCATAGCCATCTGAGAAACGAACAAGTCGACTAAATTCACGTTCATTTTTCTCTAATTGTTCATCCCCTTCATAGGTGATGCTGAAATCATCATTTGTAAACGTAAGGTAATCGGTTGCTTGGTTGTCTTGCCAAGTTAAGTTTCCTGAAAAATCCATCCCGTAGTCATCGTATTCATCTGCGACTTCTATGCGATAATCCCATTGCTGATTAGTTTTATCGATTAATTGTTCACCTGTAAATGAAAGTGTAGCTTCTGTCGTTCCGTTATTGCCTAGAGAAGCACGTATGTCTCGTTTAACTACAGAGTTCGCATATGTCCAAATCGTCGAATGGAAACCATCTTCGAAATAAAGGTCATCAATACGCTTAATAGATTCGTTTAGTTCCTCTTTAAAATCTGCTTTAAAATCATCGAATTCCATGTCCCAGTCTTCTGTAGAATACTGGGAGAGTAAAGTATTTTCTCGAAGATTAACTTCTAGCATCTCATGAAGTTTTTTATCATTTAATGCTTTATCTGCTAAAGAAGTAAAAAGATTTTTGATTTCTTGATCTGTCAATGTCATTGAAATTTTTGTTGCTTTCATTTGTTTTTCATAGATGTCTATGTTTTCTTTTGTAGATGTAAAAGCTTTTTCAGGTAGTAATTCATAGGCGTAATTGACATATTCTTTTTGTAGATATTGTTGATCTGCTTCAGAGAAAAAAGGATTATCTTTCATGAAGTTAGAAAGACCTAGTTTTTCATCCCCCTCAAAATCGTCGTGACTAAAGTAAAACATAAACCGTCCGAATTCATCGTCTTTAACTTGCACCCATTCTTCAATAAAAGGCATGGTGAAGTGTATTTTTTCAGGTGTTATGTAGGCTTGTATTCCGTCAAGTGTACTATTTGCAAGCGATGAACTGAGGTCGATTTTTGCATGTCTTTTGTTTGGATCCGTAGTAATTTGTAGTGTTGCAGATGCGCTGTTAATGAGTGAAGCAATTTGGTCATCGATTGTGTAATTGTAATTACTTACTTCAGCAGATACATCATATGTATTCTCCGTTATTGAGTTTTCTACGACGTCACGCCATTTAAACTCATTTGGGTATCGTTCCTCAAGCAGATTTGCCATGCTTTTTGCAGTGTTTATTTCTGCATGGAAGTAGGCCTGTTTTGGTGATTTGTTCATTAAAAAGAATGCAGATGCACCGCCTCCAATGACGAGTATCGCTGCGAAGACAATCGTCGCAATGGAGAACTTAGATAGTGCTTTTTTAGTTGTCAAAATAATTCCCTCCTGAGTGGATTCTTTTACCAGTATGAAAGACTAGTAGTAAAGATGTGAATAATTGGATAATATCACTAACTTGTAAAGTATACCATGATGTCTGCGAGATACATATAGGACAAAGTATTTTAAGATGAACGTAAGCCTAAAAGCATAAAGCATCCACTTCTCAATTAAGAGATGGATGCTTTTGAAGGACAAATTATTGTTGTTTATCAATACCTTAACAATTACTCTTCTAGTTTATTTAAGCAACCCCGCATTTTGTAAAAATTCACGAGCTACATTTGAGGGTTTTTCACCTTCTGCATTTACACGGAAATTCATGTCGCGCATTTCATCATCTGTGACTTTGCCACTGAGCTTATTCAATATAGCTTCAAGTTCTGGATGCTTTTTTAGCGTTTTCTTTAACAACAACGGTGCTCCCTGATAGGGAGGAAACAATGCTTTGTCATCCTCAAGAACCACCATTTTATATTCTTGAAGTTCACTGTCTGTTGAATAGGCATCCATTAAATTAATGTCATTTGTTGCAATGGCTTGGTACCTCAATTTAGGCTCCATTGTTTTTATAGAAGGGAAGTTCAGCCCATATAATTTTTGAATGCCTTTATAGCCATCCTCACGGTCATTAAACTCTAGTGTGAACCCAGCTTTAACATTTGCTTCTGTTGCAGCCAAATCTGAAATGGTTTTGACGCCTGTTTGTTCTTCGAATTGTTTTGAAACGGCTAAGGTATAAGTGTTGTTGAAAGCCATTGGAGATAATAAAGCCATATTGAATTGCTTGTCAAGACCTTCTCGCGCTTGTTCATAGACTTCTTTTCGATCATTACTTACGGCTTCTTCTTTAAGAAACTCGGAAAGCGCTGTTCCAGTAAATTCTGGATACATATCTATGCTTTCGGATTTAAGTGCATTAAACACAAACGATGTTTTCCCGAGGCCAGGTTTTAATGCAACCGTTAAATCTGTTTCTTCTTCAATGAGCAATTTATACATATTGATCAAAATTTCAGGTTCAGCCCCTAATTTAGCCCCAATCACGAATTGGTTGTTCGTGCGTCCCGACAGAAACGGAAAGACAATCACAAGGAATGCAAGCGTGAAAAATACAATGAGTGCTATGACTGCTTTTTTAAACGATAATCCTTCAAACCGCTTAAGTAAAAAATCGAATGCCAACGCTAAAAGTGCAGCTGGAATTGCACCTAATACGATAAGCGATGGGTTGTTTCTGTCAATCCCTAAAAGAATCAAATCACCAAGACCTCCTGCACCAATCAGTGCGGCCAAAGTAGCTGTGCCTACAATAAGCACCATGGATGTTCGAATACCAGCCATAATGATAGGCATTGCGAGGGGGAGCTCAACCTTAATGAGTCGCTTCCATACGGTCATGCCCATTGCCGTTGCGGCTTCTTTTAATGAAGGATCTACTTCTTTTATGCCTGTGTATGTATTGCGCAAAATTGGTAGCAATGCGTATGCCACGAGTGCAATGATTGCGGGCACTTTCCCGATGCCGAGTAACGGAATGAGCAGGCCAAGTAATGCAAGAGACGGAATCGTTTGAAGCACAGCGCTTGCCCCAATCACACTTTCAGCGATACGTGGTTTATTTGTTAAATATATGCCAAGTGGAATCGAAATGAGCACCGCAAAAACCAATGCGATTAAAGAAATTTGAATATGTTCTAATAGGGCATTGGCCAGTTCACCTTTACGATCTTGAAATACAGCGAGAAATTGGCTCATGTAATCGCCGACCTTTCATTTTCATAGGCAGCAAGAAAAGCGAGTAACGCTTCACGGGAAAGTGTGCCTATTACATTCCCACGTTCTTCCACATACACAACTTCTTCTGTTAGTAATGCATCTATTACTTCTCTCCAACTGGATGCGATGTTAATTGTATTAGCGCGAGAATCGAGCTGAAAAGATGGCGTTGCCGCTACCATATGGTCTTCAATAACAAAGGGGTGAGGACCCTGATCGCCAATGAATTTTTTTACAAACGAATTAACTGGAGAGGTGACGATTTCTTCTGGAGTTCCGAGCTGCTCAATCTTTCCTTCTCTCATGATGCAAATTCGATCTCCTAACTTCATCGCTTCTTGAATATCATGTGTGACAAAAACGATGGTCTTTTTAATCGTTTGTTGTAAGTGGAGTAAGTCATCTTGTAGTTTCACTCTACTAATGGGATCTAATGCACTAAATGGTTCGTCCATTAATATGATATCAGGATCTGCTGCAAGTGCCCGAACGACACCAATTCTCTGTTGCTGACCTCCAGACAACTCACTTGGTTTTCGTCCACGATAAGTCGTAGGGTCTAGTTCAGCCATGTTTAGTAATTCGGTCACACGCTTAGAGATCTGGTCTTTCTTCCATCTTTTTAATTCTGGTACCACTGCAATATTTTCTTCGATGGTCATATGTGGGAATAGCGCAATTTGCTGTAAGACATAACCGATTTGCCAGCGCAACTCATGAACGGCGTATTCGCTAATTTTTTTGTCGCGAATACGAATTGTCCCCTCGGATAGCGGAATCAAGCGATTAATCATCTTTAAAGTCGTTGTTTTTCCGCAACCACTTGGGCCAATGATTACAAAAAATTCACCTTCTTTTATATTGACGTTTATAGACTCGACGACATTTATATTTCTGTCATATGACTTTGATACATTTTCAAAATGAATCATGCTATCATTCCTTATCCCTAAAATTTTATAGTTACAATCTCTCGGAAAGAACCCCTAGACACCTATAACCTAAACTACTTATAAAGAAACCTTTTTGTAGCCTTAATAAGAAAATATTTAAATGATTAGCTGCGAATTATTCGGGTATGTTATACTAATCGCATGGAAGAACGTAGTGGTAATGGTAGTCTATATCGAAATGAAGAGGTGTGGAAAAAGATGCGTGAAAGTAAAACATCAGCAGAAGAAATACAAGAATTAAAAGAAAAAATTAAAGTATATGAGAAAATGATCGAGGACTTGGCTGCGCCAATCATTCCTTCTATCGTGCCAAATACAATCTTAGTGCCCTTGACAGGTGCACTGACAGTCAACCGTTTCAGACATATTCAAGAAAAGGTTGTTAAGAAAATTTCAGAAGGGACTGTTCACACAGCAGTCCTTGACTTCACGGATATTAATACGGATGAAGTCGAAGAGAAGATGGGCTACGAGCTATTAAGTAGCCAAATTAATGAATTAGTAAACGTTTTAAAGTTAATGGGGACTGAAACGATGTTTGTAGGATTTTCACCTAACTTTGCACAACATTTAATCTTGTCTAATCTGACGGAATTCAGTAAAATTAAAGCGTTTAAAACCTTCAATTTAGGTCTTCATTATTTGCTAGACCAAAAAGGTATGGAAATTGTTGAAAAGCAACAAATAGATAATGCGTAACCAGTTGATTAACTGAAACGTGTAACTCATCTGATGAGTTCTTACCGTTACTAAAATTTTGA
>JARIDM010000038.1 GCA_029263945.1 Sporosarcina sp. | reverse complement strand
CATTCGCTCAACACAAAGTCGTGTAGATTACCAAGTGGAAGACTTTCCCCCACATGATACAGGTTCAATTACACGGGGCAGCGTGACGATAGATAACGATGGATATACACGCTATAAAGGAGAACTTCACCTTGCACGAAAGGATATGAAGAATAGTGGGCATACCAATATCGTAGCGACAGTTGATAAAGAAGAGCAATTTTTGTTGGATCACATTGAACCTTGGCAAAAGTTTAAGTTAATCGAAAAATAAAGCGTTGCGTAATTACAATAGAGTTACGTAAAGAAGATGGCTTAAAGTGATTGGTTACGATCACTTTAAGCCTTTTTACTATTCTAATTAGTCGAAAAGTAGTGCGTAATTCCTCACTAAAATGCCGAGAAATGTGCTAGTATAAAAGTAATAGAAGTGAAGTGTGAAGGAGTGTGTAAATGATGAGGAAAATTGTAACTGTTCAGGCACCAACCGTTGAAGAAGCTACGCGTCAAGCATTGGCGTTATTAAAATTAACAAAAAAAGAGGTTCGCGTAGAAGTTTTGTCTAACCCTGGTAGAAGACTGATGGGGTTAAGAAAAGTCATGGCAGAAGTAAGGGTCACAAAAATTGAAAAAACGTCAACAGAAAATGAATCATTAGGTTTCGAAGAAATAATTGATGCAATGATTGAAAATGAAGGGCTACCCCAACAACAAGCCAAAGAATTATTGCCATCCGAAGAACATGTAGAAATGGGTGTAAGAATTGCACAAGGAGAGCTTGAGTTTGTTTTCGGAACCGATGCCAATCCAGTTCTTGAACCAAGCAAAAATGTCTCCTTGTATGTGAATGGTGAATTAATAAATGAAAAAGTTACGATATACCCAGGTGACAAAGTAGATGTGACCTTATCAGATGAATTAAAACCACCTCAATTTTCAATAAAACTGATTGAACAGGAAATGATTGCACTCTTATCGTTTACACCAGGAGAAAAGACATTGCGGACTCTTTCAAACACAAAATTTCAAGCATCCCTTAAGCTAGTAGTGGAGGAAAGGATTGAATATTATAATGATTTAAAACCACAGGAAATTGTTGATGAACTTAAAGAGATGGGTGTTCAACAAGGTTTGTTATTTCCAGCGATTAGCAAGGTTGTAAGCGCTACAAAAGCATATGAACTCATCGTTGCAAAAGGCACGTTGCCAATCGAAGGGTCTGATGGCGATTTAGAGATACATATTGAGTTTGAAGAATTTGACCCAGATAGTATAGAACGTGTGGATTTTAGAGAAGTAAATGCCATTACGAATGTTAGAGAAGGTGAAGTCATTGCGACGCATATTTTACCAGTTCAAGGAATCCCTGGTCAAAGTTTGTTGGGGAAACCAATCCCTGTGAAACCAGTGCGCGATATTCTTTTGCGCGTGGGAAAAAATGTGGAATTGATTGAACAAGATATTGTTGCGAAAATTTCAGGGAAACCGTCATTTGATTGGCGAGACAAGCTTGTGAAAGTAGAAGTAACTCATGAGTTTAATCATCCTGGCGAAGTTAGTTTAGAAAGTGGAAATATTCGATTTGAAGGAGATGTAAAAGTAGGAGGAAACGTGCTTCCTAAAATGTTTGTAGGGGCGACTGGGTCAATTCTAGTAGGTGGATCTGTCACACAGGCAACGCTTCATGCGATGAAATCTGTCATTGTCACTGGGAATGTATTGTCTTCAACGATTAATGTGGGGAAACAAGAAGTTAGCATTAATGAACTTGTGCGTCAGTTAAAAGAAGTGACTGTATTTTTAGTGGAAATACGAGATGCAGTGGAGCAAATTTTTCTAATTAGAGGAAATACCGAAGTAGAGTTAGCACCAGCAGATTTGAAACATTTAATTTATTTATTGCTAGAGAAGAAATATACGCGTTTTGAAGTGCTAAATAAACAGTTCATCCAAAGTGTTAGGGAAAGTAACACGACATTAGAACCAGAGTGGACGATGGTGACAGATAAATTATATGACATGTTTATTTCAACCTATAAAGATAAACTAGAGGGCATGGCAGGGTTTCAGCTCTTAATTGATGAAGCAAAGGAACTTGCTGAAGTTCATGAAATTGAAGCTGTATCACAAGCAGAAATTGTTTTGCCTTATGCTGTAAATAGTGAATTATATAGTAGTGGAGATATCCGAATAACTTCCAAAGGTGTATTTCAAAGTACGCTCATTGCTGAAAATAATATAACCATTCAAGGGGTTTGCCGTGGAGGGAAAATTACTGCGAAAAATGAAGTTGTTCTGCAAGAAACAGGCTCAGAAAGCTTTGTAAAAACGGTGATTAAAACGGGTGAAAAGGGTCGCATTAAAATTGGGAAAGCTTATATTGGGACGGAAATACAAATAGGGTTACGCGAGCATAAGTTTTCGAGGGATGAACTTGAAGTTCACGCAAGAATAGATGAAGATGGACAAATAATATTAAGATGAGGAATTGAGTAAGGTATGCATAAGTGATGTTGAATCATTCATGTATACCTTGCTTTTTTCACTTTGCTTGCATCTCGTGATAATAATCAATAGGAACAAATAACCCGACTTTTCCGTGTGACTCATGATTTAATGTCGCGAAGACAACGCCAATCACTTCACCTTTTTTATTGAGTACGGGGCTTCCACTATTCCCTCGGTAAACAGGTGCTTTAATCATCATTACTTCTTTGTTCCAATCGTTGAGTTCTGTGTAGTCAATCAGAGTGCCTTCGTTCGCAATGCCGTTAAAGTTTAGCGGATTACCAATGAAGTAGATGGGTTCCTTTTCAGTAAAAGTCATCTTATCTGCGAGTGTTAAAAACGGAAAATCAGTGCCATTAATTTCGAGTACTGCAAGGTCAATGGCGGGATATGTATGCACTACTTTTGCAGTGAAACGGCCTTCGTTAGGGAAGGTAACAGTTACTTGATTATTCCCTTCTACGACATGATAGTTCGTTAAAATTTCTCCGTCCTTTGTCATGGAAAAACCCGTTCCTTTACGATCATCATTTGTAATAACGACAACTGCTTTTTTATAGGCAGCAATTTCTTGATTTGTAGAAAGTTTAGCAGAAGTTTTTAAAAACTCAATGGCAGGAATAGAGTAAGTTTCAACGGTTACTGAAAACGTACTGATTAACATGACGATCGCCATAACCCAAAACATCCAGCGTGGGAAAGGTCGCTTTGTTTTTGGATTTACTTTATCCTCACGCGCTTTTAATAGTGCTTCACGCTGCGCTTCTAAAACAAGTTCATCCCACGCTTGGTCTGTGAATTCTTCTTCAATGTCATGATTATCTTCGTCAGTCATTTGTAAACACATCCTATTATTCACCGTCATATTAAAGGCGCTCCTTTAATGATAACATTAAAAGGTTAAAGGGAGTTTGAAAGCATCTGGTAGAACATTAAAAACACGAGTAAACTCATTAAAGAGTCCACTCGTGTTAAATGGGTTACGAAGATTAGTCTAGGATTTTGATGGTGATTGTTTTACGTCCCCAGTTAAGTGCATCTTGCTGGTTCTCAAGAAACACGTCAATAATATTCCCTTTTATCGCACCACCAATATCACCTGCGATCGCTTCGCCGTATCCTTCTACCCAAACGCGAGAGCCGAGGGGAATGACGGAAGGATCTACTGCAATCACTTTTTGATTTGGATTGGCTCGTAAATTAATCCCGGTATAAGTCGTACCAGAACAACCAGCGCAGTATGCGGTATAAGCCGTTGCTGTTACAGACATTTCTTTCCCAGATGATGAACTTGCTGCAGGTACTTTAGGCGTAGGTGTTGTCACAGGATTTTGCTCACTGACAGTTTTGGGTGCAGCTTTAACTGTGCTTCCACTTGTTGCTTGAGGAGACTTTACTTGTTCCGTTGCCTTAAATGCAGGAAGTTTCCCTTCTTCCAAGACAACTTGATCTCCAGGAAAAATAAGGTGTCCTGAAATCTCATTCCATTGCATCAAGTCTGACAACTCGATTTCATGTTTTTTTGCAATTTCAGAGAGGGTATCTCCTTTTTGAATTGTATATGTCTCTATGTTCCCTTGAATCTTTAGTTCCTGCTCTGGGAAGATTAGACTCGAGTCCAACGCATTCCAATTAAGTAAATCTTCCACGCTAATATGATTGTCTTGTGCGATATCCCATAATGTATCCCCAGCTAAAACCGTATGTGCGGAAGGGGTTGATGCAGCAACTTGTCCACTAAATGCGCCCATTGAAACGGCCACAACCGCTATGGCGACGATGATATAGTTCTTCATAGAATTAAAGTTCCTCCTTGTTTGTAATGTTTCATAAACACAATTCAACATTTTCATATTCCCAAAGGGTTCCCTTCGCGAGAGGGAATGAGCCTCTATCGGTAGTAGTAACCATGACTGCTAGAATATATACATAAAAAGATACATCTCTAGAAATCTGTCATCCCCTGAAGGAAGACTCCATTAATTAGCTACGTGTATATCGCGGTGTTATAATTAAAAGATGACTATATAGGAGTCGATTTTGTGGACGAGTCGCAATAAAATCCTATTATGAAATTGATTGATATAAAGGAGTTTCGATGAAGATGAAAATTATTGAGCTTGAAATTTTTGCGATTCATTTACCGCTCTATGAGCCTTTTGTAATTAGCTATGCATCTTATGATTACATGCCGTCTATTATTGTAAAGTTAACGACTGATACAGGTCATGTGGGATACGGCGAAGGTGTCGCGGATGATCATGTAACTGGGGAGAGCTTTGAAAGTTTGTTTGCCGTGTTGAAAAATACCCTTGCACCGAAACTTCTCGGCGAGAATCCAAGAAATATGGAGCGTATTCATGAAATCATGAACCGTACGATTTACGGAGTCCCTACTGCAAAAGCAGCATTAGATATTGCTTGTTACGACGCAGTAGGAAAAAGTCTCGGGGTTCCTGTTTATGACCTTCTTGGAGGAAGATACCATAAGGAATTCCCGATTACACATGTTTTAAGTATTGGTACACCTGAGGAAATGGCGGATGAAGCGGAAGAGAAAGTCCGCGCAGGATACCGTTCAATGAAGATGAAAGTCGGTACGGAAGTAATGGAAGATGTGCGTCGAATCGAGGCGGTTCGCGAACGAGTGGGTGAGGACATTGCAATTCGAGTAGACGTAAACCAAGGCTGGAAGAATAGTGCAACTACATTACAGGGGATGCGTAAATTAGCGCATTGTTCGCTGGACTGGATTGAACAACCCGTGTCTGCGGATGACATTGATGGCATGGTGGAAGTGAAAGCCAAAACATCCGTGCCTGTTATGATTGATGAAGGGCTTCGCGGTATGCGTGATATGCGTGAGATCATTGCAAAGCGTGCAGCGGACAAAGTGAATATTAAGTTAATGAAATGTGGGGGGATTTATCCAGCCACCAAACTTGCACATATGGCTGAGATGGCTGGCATTGAATGTCAAGTAGGTTCAATGGTTGAGTCATCGGTTGGATCTGCGGCAGGATTCCACGTTGCGTTTTCTAAAAAAGTAATGACGAGCGTAGAATTAACAGGTCCACTGAAATTTAGTGAGGATATTGGTAACTTACTATATGATGTGCCTTTTATTCGCTTGAATGAAGCACCAGGTTTAGGTATTGAAGTCGATGAAGCGGTGTTACGTAAACTCACCGTGTTTTCAGAAAAGGTGGTTATATGAAGTACACGTTGAAAAATGGCCGGAAAATTGAAGTTAAAACGTTAACTACCGCTCAAATAGATGAGGTGAAATCACTTCAAGAAGAAGTAATTGCTTCGTTGACATCAGTCAATGCTTTACAACCACTCTCCCGTGAAGAGTTTGCGCACATTCTCAACGGTAAAGGACTCATGATTGGCGCTTATTTTGAAGATGAATTAATCGCATTCCGGGCCATGTTAGAACCAGAAATAGACAACGAACACTTAGGTAAAGATGCAGGGTTAGCAGAGAGTGAATGGACATCTGTCATCTATTCAGAAATAACGAATGTCAAACCATCATTTCGCGGCAATGGGTTGCAGGTGTTACTTGGAAAAGTTATTTTGGAGAACACAAGCGTACAACGCTATCGTTATATTTGTGCGACAGTTGCCCCTTTTAACATCCCGAGTTTACAAGATAAGTTTACGCAAGGCTTACAAATTGTAGCGCTTAAAGAGAAGTATGCGGATATGCTTCGCTATATTTTGATAAAGGACTGCGAGAAATCTCAAACAGACAATGAATGCTCACAGCAGCGTAAGGTTCAAATGCAAGATACAAAACAGCAACAGCATCTTTTCAAAGAAGGTTGGATAGGCACAAGTATAGAAAAAGTTGAAGAAGAATGGTATGTTCATTTTGAAAAATAAGGTGCTAGGACTGTAACTATGTGTGAAGTTAAACGTTCTATACGCATATAGGAATAAAGGAGTTTGGATAAATGAGAAATACATATGAAGGCGAGCTCGAAGGAATAATGGAAAACAATCCATGGAAGACTGTGTGGAGTTCCCCCAAAAAAACGGTTCGTTCTGCAATTACTTTTAAAAAAACACGGCTCTTATACATTTTAGTGATCATTGCTGGGGTTTTGAGAGTTTTAGATGGCGCAGTTGCTGATAATATGGGGGATTCATTGCCTTTTGTCACGATTTTGCTTATAAGTCTATTTGGCGGAGCAGTTGTAGGTGTCGTAGGCTGGTGGATATTAGCTGGCTTGATGACTTTTATTGGCAAGTGGGTTGGTGGTATAGGTTCTTATGAAGAGATGAAAGTCGCAATCGCTATTTCTTATATACCACTTGCGATTTCAAGCCTCTTATATCTATTGGATATTCTTTTCATTGGAAAAGAATTATTTATGGATAGTGAATTATCGTTATTTAAATCGTTTTGGTTGCTGTTTTCTTCGACAATCTCAGTAGTTTTCTCGATTTGGAGTCTCTTTATCTTGATTAAAGGAATTGCAGAAGTGCATCGTTTTTCTTCGTGGAAGGGTTTATTAACGTTTGTTTTACCATCCATTATTCTCTTCATTCTTGTTTTCGCTTTAATCGCGGTAATCTAGCGGGTATAAAAACGAAAAAGAAGCTGAGCAGGTCAACTGCTTGGCTTCTTTTTTATTTTGAATTAATGATCAAATAGTTGAAGAAACTTGCGTGTAATCTTACGATGATTCAAGTATTTGTACATTTTATCAGGATAATCTGTAAAAATAGCAGAAACGCCGATTTCTTGTAAACGTTCAATAGGCTTCGTTTTATTCACCGTAAATACACGAACTGGATATCCTTGACGAATGACTTTTTCTGTCGATGGACGGAGTGCTGTCTTTAAGGAAACGTGTAAGGCATCTGCTGGAATGGCTTGTACGTATGCAAAAGGATCTGCAAATTCTTTCATAGAAAGTGTTGCCGTTTCGATATGCGGTGCAAGTTTTTTTACTTCGCGAAGGGTGTCGTGATTAAATGAAGAAATAACAACTCGCGACTGAAGTTCAAATGAATGGAGGAGTTGGACGAGTTTTTGGACTATGCCTTCATACTGAATCACATCTGTTTTGAGTTCGATATTTATATGGTGTTCTGTAGTTAAATAAACGTTTAGTACTTCACTTAAAGAAGGGATTTTTTCTTCTTTGAATTTATGCGAAAACCAAGAGCCGAAATCATAGGTTTTTAATTCAGCAAGTGTAAAATCTTTAATATACCCTTTGCCATTAGATGTTCTGTTAATCTTTTCGTCATGAATCACAACAAGTTCTCCGTCTTTTGTTAGATGAACGTCGAATTCAACGCCGAAAATAGGCAAGTTTGCAGCATGTTTAAAGGCTGCTCGTGTATTTTCTGGATGTGTTCCTGACGAACCACGGTGTGCATAGATTTTCATGATTATCCTCCTCCGTAAAATACGATTTTATATGTCAGCAATTTGTGTTATGAGGCATTTAGCAGTAAGGTTATGATATAATAATGAGAGGTATTTATTGTAAAAGGAGTGTAAACATCATGGGGGAACGACAACAAACAGTCTCGACATTAATGAATGTTTATCGAACAAAAGAACCGATTGCAACAATACAAACAAATCAGTATCACTCAGCAAAAGAACTATATGAAGTGCAAGAAGCTTTTATACATGAAAAACGAAAAGAACAAGGTGGAAGTATAAGCGGTTATAAAGTAAGCTTAACCAATACAGATTTTCAAAAAGAAATGAAAACGAATACCCCTTTATATGGTATGATTTTGAATCAGGACATTGTGGCAACTAAAACGATTTCCTTAAAAGAGTTTTTTAGTCCGCGTGTAGAAGCTGAATTGGTCTTCATTACGAAAGAAGACATCTCATTAGTGGCGGATATAAATGAAATTATTGAAAAGTCAAGAATAGCACCTGGTATCGATTTGCCAGATAGTCGTATCCAAAACTGGTATGTAAATATTTCTGTACCAGAATTAATTATAGACAATGCTTTAACTGGTATGGTTGCCATTGGAGAACCCCAAAAAATCGACAACGCCTTTAAATTGGATGAGATTGGTGTCACTTTGTTTCACAATGAGAAGCAGATTTCCACTGGCCAATCAACATTTGTGTTAGGTAATCCTTTAAATGCAGTTAAGTGGCTTCATGAGCAACTGGCTTCAGAAGGGAAAGTTATTAAAAAAGGTACGATTATTTCTTCAGGTACATTTATGCAACCTTTACCTTTGGAGATAGGTACATATCGAGCTGTGTTTGATCACTTTGGTGAAGTGACAGTTGAAATTGTGGCCTAAATGTATTCGGAGGGTGCTAGGTGATACAGATGCCTCGCACCTTTTTAGTACCACTCTTTCATT
>JARIDM010000037.1 GCA_029263945.1 Sporosarcina sp. | reverse complement strand
GACAGGTAAGAGGGTTCCATCATTCAACGTAATTTGTATAGTAGAAGAAAAATCTCTTGAAATTTCGTAAATGTAACGGATATTCACAATATAGGACCGATGAATGCGTAAAAAATTATCCGGTAATTGGAATGACAAGTCTTTTAACGTGTAATTTGAGTGATAACTTTCATGATTTGCATAAAACCAAGTCTTTTTTTGTAAACTCTCAATATGAGATATGTCTTCGATACTGGTCGGATACCAGTGTTCATTATTTTTACCTGTTAAAAACGTAAGTGGCTGGCTTCTAAGAAAGTGGTAAGTTGTGGGCAATATAACGATTAATACACCGTCTTTACCTTCAAATTTAATGGGATAACCAACGCCGTAGTAGGGAACACCAAAAATCGAGTCATCCATTAACTTTTCAATTCTGCACTTTTGCTTAAATACCGCTTCTGCAATACTTCCTTTTTCAATTGATTGGCCTTTTTGTATGCGTATATCATGTAAACCAGAAATATAGTGAAGATAGGCGTGCTCTGAAGCTACAGCGATCGAAGCTTCTTTTGGAATCCAGTCTTTCATAACACTTATCAATTGTAGTAAACTCTCATTTGTCAAAAAATTCTCCCCTTTAAAAGTTGTATAAAAAATATTAAAGCTGATTCATCTTCCAATAAATGCTTCTGTCGCAAAATAATCTGTTTCGTCTGAAAACAAAGACTTATTAATTTATCTGTTATATAGTAGTATACATCAACAACAACTGTTATGAAACAGATTATTAAATTAAATGGAGGATGATGAATTTGTCGACAAGAAAAGAGCAAGCTGCACAATTAGAAGAAAGCTGGGAAAATGATGCAAGGTGGAATGGGATTACACGATCATACACAGGAGAAGACGTTGTTAAACTCCGAGGATCCATTCAAATTGAACATACATTGGCAAAGAAAGGTTCAGCACGACTCTTCGAATCTATTAATCAAAAAGAAGGCTTCGTTAACGCGCTAGGTGCATTAACTGGAAACCAAGCAGTCCAACAAGTAAAGGCTGGACTTCAAGCAATCTATTTAAGTGGATGGCAAGTTGCTGCAGACGCTAACGTCGCTGGTCAAATGTATCCAGACCAGAGTTTATATCCTGTTAATAGTGTACCGAAAGTTGTGGAACGTATTAACCAAGCACTTCAAAGAGCGGATCAAATCGATCATTCTGAAGGACGAGAAGATGGTTTTGACTGGTTTGCCCCGATCGTAGCAGATATGGAAGCAGGATTCGGTGGTCCGCTAAACGTATATGAGCTTATGAAAAGCATGATCCAAGCAGGTGCCGCTGGTGTACATTTAGAAGATCAACTGGCATCAGAGAAGAAATGTGGTCATTTAGGAGGAAAAGTTTTACTTCCAACTCAAAACGCGGTACGAAACTTAACTGCCGCAAGATTAGCAGCAGATGTGCTGGGTGTACCAACAATTATAATTGCAAGAACAGATGCAGAAGCGGCAGATATGGTCACGAGTGATATCGATCCAGTGGACCAAAACTTCATCACAGGTGAGCGCACACCAGAAGGGTTCTATCTTACAAAGCCAGGGATTGACCAAGCGATTGCAAGAGGTCTTGCCTACGCACCTTATGCAGATTTAATTTGGTGTGAAACATCAGATCCAAATTTAGAAGATGCGAAAAAATTTGCCGCAGCAATTCATGAAAAGTTCCCTGGAAAATTACTCGCTTATAACTGTTCACCGTCATTTAACTGGAAAGCTAAGCTGAATGATGAAGAAATTGCAAACTACCAACGTGAGCTAGGCAAGCTAGGCTATAAGTTCCAGTTCGTTACTTTAGCAGGGTTCCATGCACTGAACCACTCAATGTTTGAACTCGCTCATGATTATAAAGATAATGGAATGGCTGCATACTCAAAACTTCAAGAAGCTGAGTTTGCAAGTGAATCAAAAGGATACACAGCTACAAGACACCAACGTGAAGTTGGCACAGGTTATTTTGATGAAGTCTCACAAGTTATTTCAGGCGGTACTTCTTCTACAACGGCAATGAAAGGCTCAACAGAAGAAGCGCAATTCGTTTAAACCATATAGCTGATGCAATCATTAACTGTTCCTTTATCCCTTAAAACGATAAAGGAACAGTAAAATAAAAAATTGGAGGAGATTAAAATGAGAAGAAAAGATATGTTGTCAACGATTAAAGAATGTCCAGAGTGCGGCGAGAAGTTCACAGAGCAAATTGAATCCGTTTTAATTGAATGTGAACGTTGTATCGGTCGGCATGAGGAATAATTATAACGTCTCTATTCCTTTATATAGGAACTAGAGACGTTTTTTTCACTAAACGGAATGAAGTTCATCATCGCTATCTATTGCTTCAAAGCACTAATATTTAGTTTGGTTGAAAAACTTTTAATCGACGGGTTACGTTTTTTTACAAGCTAAAGATATTATGAAATAGACTCAACTAAAGGGGGATATAAAATGCAGAATTATGTTACGGTGGAGAACCTAGAAGTCTCAGAGGTGCTATTTAATTTTGTAAACGAGGAAGCATTACCCAATACAGGACTTGACAAAGAGAAGTTTTGGCGTGATTTTAGTCAGTTAATCGATGAACTGACGCCAGAAAATAAACAGTTATTAGTGAAGCGCGAACAATTACAAAAAAAAATCAACAAGTGGCATCAGCAACATAAAGATGCTTTTAACTTTAATACGTATAAAACCTTTTTGACTGATATTGGTTATCTTGAACCAAAAGTAGAGGACTTTTCTATTACCACTAAAAATGTAGATAAAGAAGTTAGTGTTCAAGCAGGTCCTCAACTAGTCGTACCGGTAAATAACGCACGTTACGCACTTAATGCAGCAAATGCTCGGTGGGGAAGTCTATATGATGCGATATATGGAACGGATGTAATTCCAAATGAGAAAGACTTTAAAATTGAAAAAGAATATAATCCACTTCGAGGGCAAGAAGTCATTCGTTTTGCTAAGGACTTTCTAGATAAAACAGTTCCACTTTTAAAGGGTTCCCATGCAGAAGTAAAAGGCTATAAGATTGTTAAAGGCGACCTGGTTATCACTTTAAACAATGACCAAATTACAACTTTGCACAATTCACTACAATTTAAGGGTTATAGAGGGTTACAAACAGAACCGATGGCCATTCTACTGGAGAATCACGGCTTACATTTTGAAATTCAAATTGACCGTGAGCATCCAATTGGAAAGGATGATTTTGCGGGGGTTAAAGATATTTATCTAGAATCTGCATTATCTACGATTATGGATTGTGAAGATTCTGTTACAGCAGTAGATGCTGAAGATAAAGTAGAGGTTTATCGAAATTTACTAGGGTTAATGAAAGGAGACTTATCCGTAACATTTAAAAAAGCGGGTAAAACAGTAACGAGAAGACTAAAGCCTGATCGACTCTATCGCTCCCCAAATGGAGAACGACTATCATTACGTGGTAGGTCTCTGATTTTCATTAGAAATGTTGGTCATTTAATGACAAACAATGCCATTTTAAACCGTGATCAACAAGAAGTTCCCGAAGGCATCATGGATGGGGTGCTAACAGGATTACTTGCGATGCATAACTTAAATGGAGATGAGGCATTTAAGAATTCACTCCATGATTCTATCTATATCGTAAAACCTAAAATGCACGGATCAAAAGAAGTCGCTTTTGCAAATAAGTTATTTAATCACGTGGAAGATTTACTTGGGTTAAAAAGATTTACATTAAAAATTGGTGTCATGGATGAAGAGCGCCGAACTTCTTTAAACTTACAAGCTTGCATTAAAGAAGTAAAAGAACGTATTGCATTTATAAACACTGGATTTTTAGATAGAACTGGTGATGAAATTCATACGTCGATGGAAGCGGGCGTCATGATTCGAAAAAATGAAATGAAATCGACAAATTGGTTGAATTCGTATGAATCTTCTAACGTGGCAGTCGGGATTCAATGCGGTTTACCTGGTCATGCACAAATTGGAAAAGGAATGTGGGCAATGCCAGACTTAATGGCAAATATGCTTGAACAGAAAATTACACACCCAAAATCAGGGGCTAACACTGCTTGGGTACCATCACCTACCGCTGCAACATTGCACGCCTTGCATTATCATGAAATTGACGTAAATGAAGTGCAAGCAGGAATATCAAGTAAAGAAGATTTCCAAGACGCTATTTTAGAAATTCCACTTGTTGCTAAAGCAAACTGGTCTGCTGAGGAAATTCAACAAGAACTTAATAATAATGCACAAGGAATTCTCGGGTATATGGTGCGTTGGATTGATCAAGGTATTGGTTGCTCAAAAGTACCAGATATTAATAATATTGGTTTAATGGAAGACCGAGCAACATTAAGAATTTCAAGTCAACACATAGCGAATTGGCTATTCCATGGGATATGTACAGAGGAACAAGTCATAGATACAATGAAGCGAATGGCGAAAGTAGTAGATTATCAAAATAATACTGATCCATTATATAGACCAATGTCTCCTAATTTTGAAGAGTCTATTGCATTTGAAGCTGCTTGTACTTTAGTGCTCGAAGGAACTAATCAACCAAACGGATATACAGAACCCATATTGCACAAAAGTAGAATAAAAGCCAAAGAGAAGTACAAAACAGTTTTAAGTAAATAAAGTAAACTAGTTGAGTTAATTTCATAATGAGCTTATTCTGCTCCAATGACGCAAGAGATTGTTCGTGAACGTTTTACCCAACTATCTGAAATTGTGTGCCTCATCAAAATATAATGGACCAAGACTGGAAACTAATTTAACACGTTTCTAGTCTTGGTTTTTTTACTTACAAAAAATATAAAACGGTATTTAAAAATAATTATCTAAGAATTAATATAGAGTATTTATCTTTTTAAACGGCGGAATGGCCTGAGAGAATTTTCCCTATTAACAAAAAAAGTTTTATAAAAGCAAATTTATTTTGAAAAGGTAAAGTGTTATAGTATAGAGGAAATTAATGAAAAAAGTTGTAGGATAGGTTATAATAAAAATAGTTCTTTTGTGCGTGTTTTTTACTTTCCAAGGGGGTCTTTATACCTTTTTAAGTAGCTTTTTCATTTTTTTATACATTTTAAAGATTGAGCTGAAAAATACATATTAAAGCTAT
>JARIDM010000034.1 GCA_029263945.1 Sporosarcina sp. | reverse complement strand
TTGTATTTTTCATTGAAAGTCGTGTTAATCACAGAAGGTCTGGCGACGAAACAATTCATAATATTTGCGGCCAGTATTTCTTTATCGTCAAATACATCCTCGATGACGTGCTGTTTGACAGCGTAGTCAATGAGTTGTTCAAGGATATTCGGGATGGTATCTTTTGTTGCCTTTGTTGTTCCTGGAAATGCTTCAAGTTTAAGTTGTGCAAGGACCTGGTTACGCACGTATATCTGATCTGCTTTTTCAATCAGATGGACTTGAAGTGCTTGTTCTAGCAACCCTTGTATATGGTCAAAAATCATTATTTCACCACGTCCTTTGTGTAGCCGTCTGGATGAACGACGTGCCAATTCCAAGCATCTTCAATAATTTTTTCGATGGACGTATGTTTCGGATTCCAGCCGAGTATCGATTTTGCTTTGTCAGAGCTTGCGACAAGTGTTCCAGGGTCTCCCGCACGACGTTCGCCTATTTTTTCTGGGATTTCTTTACCCGTCACTTTACGTGCCGCATCAATCATTTCTTTTACAGAGAAACCGTTGCTACTGCCAAGGTTAAAGACATCACTCTTGCCCTCATCATTTAAGTAGGACAGGGCGAGTAGATGTGCACTGATTAAATCTTCTACATGCACATAATCGCGGATACATGTGCCGTCGGGTGTATCGTAATCGTCACCAAAAACAGTGATGTGTGAACGTTTCCCTAAAGCAGCTTCTAAAATGATTGGTACAAGATGGGTTTCAGGTTGATGGTCTTCACCGATTTCACCAGATTCGCGTGCACCTGCCACGTTAAAATAGCGAAGGGCTACATAGCGAATGCCGTGTGCATGTTCACACCACTTCATCATTTTTTCCATCGTTAACTTGGTTTCCCCATAAGCATTTGTTGGATTTGTGGGCATTTCTTCTGTAATCGGCACAATTTCTGGTTCGCCATAAGTCGCAGCTGTTGAAGAAAACACAATCTTCTTTACATCAAATTCAGCCATCACTTGAAGTAACACTTGAGTGCCGTAGACGTTATTGTCAAAGTATTCGAGTGGGATTTCCATAGATTCGCCGACAAGCGAATTTGCAGCGAAGTGAACAACTGCATCGATGGACTCGTCTTTGAATACTTTTTGCATAAAGGCTTTGTTTTTAATATCGCCCTCATAAAAAGTCGCATCAGGATGAACTGCTTCTTTATGTCCAGTACGAAGATTATCAATGACCACTACTTTTTCTCCTTGATCAATCAACTGATAAACGGCATGCGACCCAATATAGCCAGCGCCACCAAGCACTAAAACACTCATACTAATTCCTCCTCTGTGATTTCTTTTGCACCATCACCAATGGCTGCTGTGTAGAATGTCGCTTCATAGCCAACTTTCTCTGTATAAATCTTATTCACATTTTCTTTGAACGCATCGATTTTGTCGTCTTCAACGATGGCGATTGCACAACCACCAAATCCAGCTCCAGTCATACGTGCACCGACAACGCCGGGCTGTGCCCATGCTGCTTCCACGATTGTATCGAGTTCAATTCCTGTCACTTCGTAATCCTCTTGAAGCGATTTGTGAGAGGCATTCATGAGAAGTCCAAATTCTTCTAAATGGCCTGCTTGAAGTTGTTTAAGTGCTTCTAATGTTCGTACATTTTCATAGACAGCGTGCTTGGCCCGTTGACAATTCACGTCGTCCTGAATAAGGTGCTTATGTGCTTCAAAATCATCTATGGATAAATTACCGAGACTTTCAATGGATAATTCTGTTTGTAAATCGGCCAATGCTTGTTCACATTGTGCGCGGCGTTCGTTATATTTTGAACCAGCCAACGTCCGTTGTTTATTTGTATGAATGATCATAATTGAGTGATTTTCAAGCTCGATCGGTGCGTAACGATATTCTAGCGTATCGCAATTAAGTAAAATGGCGTGATTTAATTTCCCCATCCCAATTGCAAACTGGTCCATAATGCCACTATTTACACCTATATAATCATTTTCAACTTTTTGACCCAATTGAATCATTTTCACGCGGTCAACCGTTAATTTACATAGACTTTCTACGAGTACGCCTGTGACCATTTCAATAGAGGCAGAAGAGGAAAGGCCAGCACCGTTCGGAATGTTGCCGTAGTATAAAATGTCCATCCCTGTTGAAATGTCAAGACCACTTTCGCACATATACTTAATCATCCCTTTAGGAAAGTTTGCCCAGTCATCTTTTTCATCGTAAGCTAAATCAGTAAGGTCGCATTCAATAATTCCGCGCTCCTCAAAGTTTACCGAGTAAAATCGTAATTTTTGATCGTCTCGCGTTTGCGCAATTGCGTATGTGCCATATGAGATTGCAGCGGGGAATACATGCCCGCCGTTATAGTCTGTATGTTCACCAATTAGATTAATGCGTCCTGGTGCAAAAAATACACGTGGTTTTTCTGTACGTTTAAAAATGGTTTGAAATTCATTTACTAATTTTGATGTTTTCATAATTCTTACCTCCTGTAAGATGAAATTGCCCACTAAATTTATATGATTTACACTTAATTAATTAACTTTATAAAGTATAGTATACGCTAACGAGTAGAAATGTTCAATGGTATTTGTTTATGATAGCATAACATAAAGAAGATTCTGTTAATGGTGAAGGAGGACTACTTTGACAATTCAAATCGGCATGGTGGGCACAGGTTATTTTAGTAAGTTTCATGCAGAAATTTTAATCGACATCCACGGGGTGAATATTGCAGCAATCTGTGGAACGAGTTCGGAAAAAGCATCCTCAATGGCAGCGGAATTTCCAGGCGCAAAAGGGTACGCTAATTTGATAGAGATGTTGGATGAAGCGCATTTGGATGCTGTTTACATTTGCGTGCCTCCGATGATGCACGGAGAAATTGAACTCGCGTTAATCAACCGTAGCATTCATTTTCTTGTGGAGAAGCCTTTGGGCAATGAATTAGAAGTACCCAAGAAGATTCTAAGTGAAATTAAGAAAAAGTCACTCATTACATCTGTGGGCTATCAGCATCGTTACAGTGATTCAATTACAAGGTTGAAAAGGGAATTGAGTGAACAGAATATAGGCATGGTACTGGGACAATTTTCAGGAAGTATATCACCAGTTTCGTGGTGGAAGGATCAATCAAGTTCTGGTGGACAATTTTTAGAACAAACAACACATATCGTTGATTTACTAAGGTTCTTTTGTGGAGAAATCGAAGATGTGCATGCGGTGTATGCAGGGAATATACTTTCAACCAAGGATTCGTCGGTTACAGTAGCAGATGTAGGAACGGTCACTTTAAAGTTAAAGAGTGGAACAATCGCAAACATTTCTAACACCTGTATACTACCGGCTACTATCGGAAAAGCAGGACTGGCACTTTATACGGAAAAAGGGCTGTATGAGTGGACCCCTGGACGTCTTGAAATCACAACGATTGAAGGTAAATCTGAGGTACAAGATGATGCAAATCCATACCGTACAGAAAGTGAAGCTTTTATGCATGCTGTTCGCACTGGAGATCGTTCTAAAATCTTATCTGACTACGAAGATGCTTTTAAAACGCACCAAGTAACATGTGCAGCACTAGCATCTGCAGAAACTTCTATCTAGCGATAATGGTAGAATACGCCCAATAAATGATAAAATCGCCCAATAATTGCGGAATACGCCCAATAACCGAGAAAATCGCCCAATAAACCAGAAAATCGCCCAATAAACAAAAAAACCGCCCAATTAACACATTTGGTCGGTCCCGTCCTCATCAGCCACGACTAGAATTTATCCATATCTGGCCCCTAAGTGAACAGTATAAGATTATATCCTTTAATAAAACCTGATATACGTTATAATCAGGATAGCAAGTTTGAGTAAAAGAGAGGAAGTTAAAAATGTCGAAACAACAATTTGGCGTCATTGGTTTAGCAGTAATGGGAAAAAACTTAGCAATGAATATCGAGAGCAGAGGATACTCGCTTTCTGTATACAACAGAACGACTTCTAAAACAGAAGAATTTTTAGCGAATGAAGCAGTCGGTAAAAACTTTTACGGTGCAACCTCGATAGAAGACTTCGTGAACTCCCTAGAAGTTCCGCGAAAAATTATGTTAATGGTGCAAGCAGGTGCAGCAACAGATGCAACAATAGCATCCCTTCAACCTTTCCTTCAAAAAGGAGACATCTTAATTGATGGTGGGAATACATTATTTGAAGATACGAACCGTCGCAACAAAGAGTTGGAGAAAACAGGGATCCACTTTATCGGAACAGGCGTATCAGGTGGAGAAGAAGGCGCACTTAATGGACCATCACTAATGACTGGTGGACAAAAAGAAGCCTACGATCTAGTGCAACCTATTTTCGATGCGATTTCTGCTAAAGTAGATGGTAAATCATGTAGCACGTATATCGGACCCGCAGGCGCTGGCCACTATGTGAAAATGGTACATAACGGGATTGAGTACGGCGATATGCAATTAATCGGTGAAGCTTATTTCATTCTCAAACACGTATTAGAGTTGGATGCTGGGGAACTTCATGACGTTTTTAAAGAGTGGAATACTGGCGAATTAGATAGTTATCTTATTGAAATTACGTCTGAGATTTTCACGAAGATGGATGAAGAAACAGGCGAACCTTTAGTCGAATTAATTTTAGATAAAGCGGGCCAAAAAGGAACAGGTATGTGGACAAGTAAAAATGCATTGGATTTAGGGGTACCTCTTCCACTCATTACTGAATCTGTCTTTGCACGTTGTATTTCGTCTATGAAAGACGAACGTGTACGCGCAAGTAAAGTACTGATTGCACCAAATGTGAAGAAATATGAAGGCGATAAAAAAGAGCTGATCGAATCTGTTCGTAAAGCGTTATTCATGAGTAAAATATGTTCCTATGCACAAGGATTTGCACAAATGCGTGCACAGTCTGAAGAAAACAACTGGAACTTACGTTATGGAGATATTGCGATGATTTGGCGCGGAGGCTGTATTATCCGTGCACAGTTCTTACAAAATATTA
>JARIDM010000033.1 GCA_029263945.1 Sporosarcina sp. | reverse complement strand
TTCATGTATAGAGACCTCCTCAACTTTTTTTGTTTCTTTAGTTCAATCAATTTCATAATCGAGCTTTAATGCGTCACCACAACAACATATCGTCGGGTTGAACCACTCCCGAATAGTAAGGTCAATATAAAATTGACTTAGTCACCTTTAAAAACTGGTTCGCGCTTTTCAATAAATGCTTGAATCCCTTCTTTTGCATCATCTGAAACAAAAACTTCTCCAAATGAATCCGCTTCTGCTTTGATCCCTTCATAATAAGAAGATGGCTTTGCATATTGCAACACGCTTAGTGCTGCCTTCATTGCAACTGGACTCTTTTGTGCAATCTTTTGTGCAATTTTCTTTGTTTCTGCAAGGAGTACCTCTTCTTCAAAAAACTGATTAGCAAGTCCGAGTTGAACTGCTTCTTCTCCTGAAATCGGATCACTGGTTAAGAGCATTTCAGCGGCTTTTGCCATTCCAACATAACGTGGCAGCCTTTGCGTACCTCCAAACCCAGGAATTAAACCGAGTTGAAGTTCTGGTAAACCAAGCTTGGCAGATGCAGTCACATATCTTATATGACAACTCATCGCAAGCTCTAACCCTCCACCCAGTGCCGCACCGTGAATTGCTGCGATTACAGGTTTACTAAAGCATTCAAGTCGTTCAAAGACTTCTTGACCGCTTGCTGCTAGCTTAGAAAATGCTTTGCCTGAAGTGATAGATGTGAATTCTTTAATATCAGCGCCTGCCGAGAAGAATCTTCCCTCTCCGTGTAATACAATTACACGGACAGTGTCATCATCCTCAACTAAATCGAGGAGTTCATTCACTTCTAAGATTAGTGCGTTTGACAATGCATTGGCAGGCGGTCTATTAATCGTCGCAACCGCCACATTGTCTTCAATGGATACGGATAAAAACTTCATCTTATCTCATCCCCCTTATCATTCGTTGACGCTATCTTGCTCTTAAACCATTCATGATGAGCCTATGCACTTCTGGAGCTAATTTCAAAAGATCGTATTTTTGGTCATTCATCACCCAAGAAGTTATCGTCTCATCAATTGTTCCGAAGACCATTTGACGGGCAAGTCGAACGTCCATCGTTTGATCGAGTTCTCCAGTGTCTATACCTTCTTTTAAAATAACATCTAGTAAATCTAAGTATTCTTTTAACACTTCATTAATACGTAAACGTAACTTTTTTCCTGACTGCCTTAACTCCAACTGCGTTACAATTGCAAGATGGCGGTCTTCATGAAGAACAAAGAAGTGATTGTCAATCATTTTAAATAACATTTCAGATGTATTTAGATCTTTTTCTAAAATCGTTTGGAGATTACTGACGAAAATTGCCATTTTTTCTCTAAAGACAGACACAAGAATATCTTCTTTGTTTTTAAAGTAAAGATAGATTGTCCCGTCAGCTACACCTGCTTCTTTCGCAATTTTAGAAACTTGCGCCTGATGATAACCGTTTTCGGCAATAACAACAACCGCAGCATCAACAATTTTTTTATATTTCGGCTTATCACGTTTCATTTTTAGTTTCACCACCATAAAAATAAGAATATGAATGATGATTCATTCATATTCTTATAATAATATTTATGGTTGAATTAGTCAAGCAATAGATTATGAATTTACTAAACTTTCTTGTTGCTTCTTTTTTTCTTCTTCAATTAAAGATCTGCGTAATATTTTTCCAACAGCTGTTTTTGGTAATTCAGTACGGAATTCATATTGACGCGGTACTTTAAATGCAGCCAAGTGTTCTCTACAAAATTTATCTAACGCTTCTTCAGAAACCGATGCACCTTCTTTTAACACAATATAAGCTTTTACCGTTTCGCCCCGATATGCATCAGGAACACCTGCGACAACGCATTCCAATATCGCGTCATGTTCGTAGAGTATTTCTTCTACTTCCCTTGGAGAGATATTAAAACCACTTGCAATAATCATATCTTTTTTCCGATCTACAATATAAAAGTACCCTTTATCATCCATATATCCAAGATCCCCTGTTAAGAGCCAGTCATCTCGAAATGTTGCAGCTGTATCTTCAGGTAAATTCCAATAACCTTTCATAACTTGTGGCCCTTTGACGGCTATTTCGCCAATTTCACCTGTTGCCAACGCTTCTGATGATTCTGGACCAAGGATACGTGAATCTGTATTTGGCCAAGGTACACCAATAGAGCCTTTAATTGAAGGATCTGCACCTTCCCATACGAAGTTCGCATGTGATACGGGTGACGTTTCTGTCAACCCATAACCTTCCACCAGTTTACCTCCAGAAACTTTCTCAAACTTTTCTTTCACTTCAATTGGCAAAGCCGCTGAACCGCTAATACAGGCTGTAATCGAAGATAAGTCATATTTACCAATATCCGGATGATTGAGGAGTCCGATGTAAAGCGTTGGTGCGCCTGGGAACAATGTCGGCTTCTGTTTATCAATTGTTTTCAATGTCATTTCCATATCAGGCTTTGGCAGCAACACCATCTTGTTTCCGAGCATCACGGTTAAAATTAGAACAGTTGTCATACCGTAAACATGAAAGAACGGAAGTACACCCATAATTGTTTCTTCGCCTTCTTTACATTTATACAACCAAGCATTACACATTGCCGTATTTGAGATTAAATTTTCATGCGTTAACATGACACCTTTAGGTGGTCCAGTCGTTCCGCCTGTGTATTGTATTAAAGCAATATCTTTATCGAAATCAAAGTTAAATCGAATCGGATCCATTTTCGTGCGCTTCATAATTTCAGTATATAGATGATTCATCCCACGGTGCTCAACTTTAACAGAAAGGCCATTTTCTTTCTTTTGAATAAAGGGATAAATAAGGTTTTTTGGAAATGGTAAATAATCTTTAATGCCCGTTATATGACATGTTCCAAAGGTGTTTCTTTCACAACATTTGAAACTCTTGGATAGAGTAAGTCAAGTGCAATGATTACTTTAGCACCAGAGTTAACCATTTGATATTTAAGCTCCCGCTCTGTGTACAAAGGGTTTGTTTGCACAACGATTGCCCCACTATATAATATCCCAAAATAGGCAATTGCACTTTGCGGACAATTTGGCAACATAATTGCTACCCGATCCCCTTTTTCGATCCCAATAGATTGTAAGTAATTTGCAAATTTTAAAGCAGATTCATGGAACTCTTTGTACGTAATATTCTTTCCAAGAAAATGAATCGCTGTTTTTGATGGATATTCTCTACCCGCCCTCGTCAAGAATTCTTGCAAAGGAATTTTCTCATACTCTACTGTCTTAGGAATTTCCGATGGATATAAGTCTAACCATGGTTTTGTTGTCATTTATATGCCCCTTTCGTTTATCTTTCTCTAATTCTTTGAATATTCCTATTTTAAGTATAGTCTTAAATGATTACGCTTTCAAATGGAAAATTAAAAAAAGCTAAATAAAATACCTTGACCATTAAATCGGCCAAGGCATTTTAAAAATGTAGGAATTCATTCGTATCAATTAATTTCATAATATGGAGCTAGCGCTACACACAACAAATTCCAGTCAAGTTGAAATTCCCAAGTTACAAGTCATGTTAATGTAGTGGATGACCAGCATGAAGAAATTAACTTACAAAGAGACTAATTATTTAACCAATAAATCCCGACGAGTATGAAGACGACACATAAAACCATTAATATTTTTGAAAGCTTCTCCATTTAAGTTCCTCCTATGAAATACTCGCACCAATGACAAATGATAAGCCGACTGAAATCGTTAGGGATATAAACCCAACAGAACGGTTATCCGCTTCTATTTCTTCATCTACCTTAAACTTCGGCGTCATAAATTCAAATAATAAATAAGCGAAGACAAGAAGGATAAATCCGAATAATCCCCAACCAATCATTTCAGGCAATGAGTTGTGTTGCTCGATTGAGAAACGGAAAATATTTGCAACCCCAAAAATTTTACCGCCTGTTGCCATCGCAACGGCCATATTCCCTTCTTTTATTTGTTCCCAATTCTGGTATTTCGTAACCAATTCGAACAACACCATTGCAACGATTAGACATAAGACGACGACGCTAAAATACCCAGCTGTTTCAACGAGTGGATGACTCCAAAAAGTAGTTTTCGGCATAACAACATCTCCTTTAAGAAACGTATAATGATTAGTATTTACGCATCTCTTCACAATAGGTTTCAGTTTCTTTTAAATTCATTTTAATTCTACAACTGTTACGCCGTGACCCCCTTCACCTGGTTCACCGAAACGATAACTTTTAACACGAGAATGATTCTTTAAGTACTTTTGAACGCCTTGTCTTAAAGCCCCTGTCCCTTTACCATGAATAATAGAGACTTGATGATAATTCGACAGAAGTGCATCGTCTAGGTATTTTTCAGTTCGATAAATCGCATCTTCATAGCGCTCACCGCGCAGATCCAGTTCTAGCTTTACATGTGCACTTCTACCTCTAACAGATGCTGTAACAACAGGCTGCTTCTCTTTTTTAGGCTTCACATATTCAAGTCCGTCTTCCTCAATATTCATTTTTAAAATTCCTATTTGAACAATCCAATCATTGGAAGAGGTTTTTTCTAGTAAAGTTCCTTTTTGACCGTAGGCTAGCACTTGAACTTCATCGCCTACTTCAAGTGGTCTGGGTCCAGTTTTTGCTTGTAACTTCGTTTTCTTTTCTTCTGCAGGTGCCGCGCCCTCTAATCTTTTTCGCGCTTCAATTAACTCATGTTCTTTTATATTTGCGCCGACGTTCACCCGCATTGCACGTAGATCGGCAATGACAGCCTCTGCCTCTCGTTTAGCATCTTCAACAATTTTAGTTGCTTTTTCTTTCGCCTTCATTTCAAAAACTTCTTTTTGACGCTCAAAGTTACTTAACTCTTCTTCAAGTGCACGTTTTACTCGTTCGGTTTCAAGTAATCGTTCATGCGTTTCATCCGCATCTTTTTCCGAACGAACACGACTATCTTCAAGGGAAGCAATCATAGATTCGACTTCACCGCGGTCTGTTCCTGTAAAAGTTTTCGCACGTTCGATAATATGTTCTTCTAACCCAAGTCGCTGTGAAATTTCAAAAGCATTACTGCGTCCTGGCACACCAATTAACAGACGATACGTCGGACTAAGTGTATCAATATCAAACTCAACACTTGCATTCACAATGCCTGGACGGTTATAACCATAAGCTTTAAGTTCAGGATAATGTGTCGTGGCCATCACACGCGCGCCGCTGTCATGAACCTCATCGAGAATTGAAATCGCGAGTGCCGCACCTTCTTGCGGATCGGTCCCAGAACCAAGTTCATCAAATAGCACGAGTGAACGGTCATTATATTTCTTTAAAATATCAACAATATTAACCATTCGAGAAGAGAACGTACTCAAACTTTGCTCGATTGATTGTTCATCTCCAATATCCGCATAAACAGAATCGAATACAGCCACTTCAGACCCATCTAACGCCGGGATAGGTAAGCCTGATTGCGCCATTAGCGTACAAAGGCCAACGGTTTTAAGTGTAACTGTTTTCCCACCCGTATTTGGCCCTGTGATGACGATTGTTGTGATGTCTTTACCAAATTCAATATTGTTGGCAACGGCTTCATCCACTGGAATGAGTGGATGAGTCGCTTTCGCTAATCGAATATAGCCCTCATGATTTACTTCGGGTTTCGTATATTTATTGACAGTCCCATATTTTGCTTTCGCAAGTATGACATCGACTTCAGCTAAAATCGCAACCATTAAAAATAAATCATGTGCTACAGCTTGAACAGCCATCGACAATTCGATTAAAATCCGCTCAACTTCTTCTTGTTCTTGCAGTTTTAAATTACGAATTTCATTATTTGCTTGAACAACCGAATCTGGTTCAATGAAAACCGTTTGTCCAGAAGACGACATATCATGAATGACGCCGCCGTAGTGTGAACGGTATTCGGATTTCACTGGAATCACAAAACGATCATTTCGAATCGTGACGATGGTATCCGATAACATTTTGGCTGCGTTTTTTCCGCGTGTAAAACTTTCTAACCTCTCACGAATTCGGCTCTCCTGTGTTCGTAGCCCTTGACGAATTGAACGTAATTTAGTGGATGCACTATCCATGACATGTCCATTTTCATCGATTGAATGGTTTATTTCGTGTTCTAGTTCTGTAAGTATCGGCATCGCTTCTTTTTTAGCAATAAAATGAGGAATTTCAATATCTTCATCCAAAACGACAGACTCAATAAACTGTCGTAAAATACGACTTGCACGAAGTGTATTGGCAATTTCCATCAATTCATAGCCGCTGAGCATGCCGTCCATTTGTGCTCTTTTCGCATGCGGTCGAATATCTGTAATGCCACCCATCGGGACGTTTCCGCGGAGACGCAAAATTGAGAGCCCTTCGTCTGTCTCCTCCAGTAAACGCACAACTTCTGCAAAGTCACTGCTCGGTGTTAATGCTTCCATATGTGCACGGCCAGCAAAAGACGTACAATGTGCTGCAGCTAAGTTACGTACTTTATCATATTCAAGTGTTTTTAAGACACGGGATTCCAATGTCTCTACACGCCCTTTCATTTGTTCACAATTTTAGTAACAAACTGATCTAATGACCACGTATTTACGATTGTTTCCTTTTTCAACCATGCTTTCATCGCATGATTCACACCTGTTTTCATGAAGTCCAGTTGGTCAATCGCATGTGCATCTGTGTTGATGGCGATATTAACGCCCGCTTCCTGCGCTTCTATGAGGTGTGCTACTTTTAAATCCAAACGATGAGGGTTTGCGTTTAATTCAAGAATCTTATCGTACTTTTTTGCCCATTGAATGAGCTGAGAAACGTCTGGGTTATAGCCTTCTCTTTGGCCGATAATACGACCTGTCGGATGTGCGATCATCTTCACATGCGGATTTTTCATCGCTGTATGCAAGCGTTCCATAATCTGTTCTTGTGATTGGGTAAAACTCGAGTGAATTGCGGCAATGACAAAATCTAATTCTGCCAGCAATTCATCATCAAAATCGAGCGTGGCATCAGGTAAAATATCCATTTCAGTTCCACAAAACACTTCGATATCGTCATACTCCTCATTGAGCAACCGAATGTCAGCGATTTGTTTCCGCAGTCTTTCTGGGGATAAACCATTCGCGACTTTTAAATAATCCGAGTGATCGGTAATAACGATGTGCGAATAACCTTTAGCACGTGCAGCTTCGACCATCTCACGAATCGAATAGCCACCATCAGACCACGTCGTATGCATGTGAAGGTCCGAACGAATATCTTCGATTGTTACTAATCCTGGAATTTCTGAGATTCGGTCAAGCTCACGACCATTCTGACGAAGCGCTGGTGGAATAAACGGCAAATCGAAATGAGCAAAGAATTCCGCTTCGGTGTCAAAAGTTGTCACCTCACCATTTTGCTCTTCCACACCATATTCACTAATCTTTTGACCACGAGATTTTGCAAGTTGACGCATACGAACGTTATGGTCTTTAGAGCCTGTGAAATGGTGGATGGCCGATGCAAATTGCTCAGGCTTCACAAATCTAAAATCTGCATCTATCGGATCTTCAAGATCTAGTGTGATAGATAACTTAGCATCTCCCGCTGCAATCGTATCTAACATTGGTAACGCAGCCATTACTTTTTCACGGACGATTTGCGGTGCCTCTGTCACGAGTATAAAATCTACGTCGCTACTTTCTTCTTCTGTACGTCTATAACTGCCCGCAACAGAAAAACGAGTAATTTCTTCAATTTTATCAAGTTCTTCCTCAATCAGTTTAACGACTGCGTCCACTTTCCATATTGGAAATTTACCAGAACGTGTTTCTAATACTTCAATTGCCTTTAATATATTTTCTTCCGTTTTTTTACCAAATCCCGCAACTTTACTTACCGCACCCTCTTCACAAGCAGTCTGTAGTGTTTCGAGCGAATCAATCGACAATGCATCGTATAATTTTGCGATTTTCTTTCCACCAAGCCCTGGGATCTTGAGTAGAGGAACAAGGCCTTTAGGAACGGTTTCTTCTAATTCTATCAAAAGGTCCGATTCGCCTTTTTCTATTAAGTCTGTAATGACGGACCCCGTACCCTTGCCAATACCTTTTAAAGTTAAAATGTCGTCCATTTCAGTTAAACTCCGTGTGTCCAACTCCAATACATTCGCCGCTTTCCTAAAGGCAGCGACTTTAAAATGATTTTCACCAAGCAATTCCATATAAAGTGCAATTTTTTCAAATGTCCGTATAATCGTCTTCTTATTCATATTAAGTCCTCCTCGACTTCTATTCGTTTTCGAACTTTCAAAAAAGCTTCCCTCCTTTAGAAGGTGGGAAGCTGTTTTAAAGCATTCGGTAAACTTACAAGTAATTCATCCTAAATTGTGTGCGATTATCCCTTATCCTACTCATCCAGATTCGGATTAACTTTTATAAATATACCACCAATTTTTAACCATATCAGAGAAAAACGGCGTATGTTCAAACATTGCGCCAGCGAGAATCGAGTGACCAATCGATTTTTGTATGAAGTCTATCGGTAACATAGACCCTAAATACAAGACTAAAAAAATCAATATATAAAACTCAATAAAACCAAAAAATGCGCCTGTTAGCCTAGCAATAAAGCCGAGAACTGGTAAATACTTCAAAAAATCAAACATGGAGGCGATTAGTTGTAAACCGAACTTAACAACAATAAAAATAAGGACAAAAGCTAAGACATTATAAAATGTGCTGTCAAGGTTGAGTTCGCCAACAACAAAAGTTAATTTAGATTCAGCTGAAACACCTGAATAAGGTATCCAAAGAACAAACTTTCCAGCGAGGTCTTTATAATATAAATAAGCAACGATTAGCGCTACAATAAAGCCTGACATATGTATAACCTGCACAATTAAACCTCGTCTAAATCCGGTGATAAGTCCTCCTACTAAGAGGAATACTATAAGTAAATCAAGCATGTACGTCCGTCAACCCTTCAAATTTTTCAATTGGTCTTCCATTTGTTCAAATTGCTCTTTTAATTTAAGATAATCATGTACACTATTAACAGCGGCGAGCACAGCGACTTTACTACTATCAAGATTGGCGTTTCGAGAACTTATATCTCGCATCTTTTCATCAACAATAGAAGCGACTCGTCTCATATGGTCACTCTGTTCTGGACCAACCATCGTATAGGTTTGACCACAAATATCCACTGTAATACGCGTTTTTTGTTTATCTGCCAAGGACTAAACACCCCCAGTAAAACTCTGATACTTATCATACCATGAAAAGACTTCATTTGTGAATAAAGTATACGAAAGGAAGTTAACAAACAATGAGCACGCAAGTAATTTTAGTAGATAAAGTAGTCATGAATAAAATCATCACGCATTACCAAGCTTCAAAAGTAAATCGGAATGTACCAGGCGTCATCTTTGCAGCGAAGACTACTGATGCTGCGATTACGGCATATAAATCTGGCAAGGTTTTATTTCAAGGTCACGGGGCTGACCGAGAAGCCGAACGATGGGGTCAGCTTTCAACAGCTAAAAAACCTGAACAAAAAAAAACGAAAGGAGACGTCCTACCACAGAATTTTGCACAGTTATCTGTCTTGGGATCTGACGAAACTGGCACAGGGGACTTTTTTGGTCCCGTTACTGTTGCTGCTTGCTATATACCTGCCCATAAATTAGAACTTATACGTGAACTAGGCGTAAAAGATTCAAAATCACTCACAGATGATGTTATGCGAAAAATCGCACCTGACTTAAAGGCGACGCTTAAATATAGCGTCCTCACATTAGATAACGTAAAATACAATGAAATTCAAGCATTAGGAAACTCACAAGGTAAAATAAAAGCACTTTTGCATAACCAAGCGTTAAAACATGTCCTTCGCAAAATGGAGGGAGAAAAACCCGATTATATTTTGGTTGACCAATTTGCCGAACGTGCGGTTTATTATAATTACTTGAAAGAAGAACCGATCATTATTCGAGAAAATCTTTTACTTGCTACAAAAGCAGAAGGACTTCATTTAGCTGTTGCTGCCGCCTCTATAATTGCGCGTGTGGCTTTTCTGGAAGAGATGGACAAATTAAGTGAAATAGCAGGCATACAATTGCCAAAAGGCGCAGGAAAAAAAGTAGATGAGACTGCTGCTCGAATTTTATTAAAAAATGGGGAAACCACTTTAAAAAATCTCACAAAATGGCATTTTGCCAATACAAACAAAGCTAAAATGATTGCCCAACGAAAATGAGGCTTATTTTATGAATCAACAAAAGCGTTATGACATTCAAGTTTACTGAATGCCATAACGCTTCTAATTATTAAAAGCTTGGCGCCATTTTATGAGGTCAATGGATACCATCGGTTTTGCAAAATAGTAGCCTTGTATGATTGGTTCCTCACAAGTTGAGATAAGAAATGTTTTCTGTTCCTTCGTTTCCACACCTTCAAAAACAATTGACAAATCTAACGAACTGCCAAGTGCAATAATCGCCTGTATGATAGAAGAATCCTTTGATGATGAAGGAACTTCATCCACAAATGACTTATCAATTTTCAAGGTAGAAATTGGAATCTTCCTTAAATAAGATAAAGAAGAGACGCCTGTTCCAAAGTCATCTAATGCAACTGAGAAACCTTCTTTGCGCAAAATATTTACAGCACGCATTGCCTTTTCAAGGTTTTCTACAAAACTTGTCTCAGTTATCTCTAACTCAAGCATGCTAGGACTCAAACTGTACTTATGTACCATTTGTTTTAGCATTTTCAAGAGACGTGAAGAAGTAACATACTGGCCTGGTATATTAATGGCAACCATACCAAATGAATAACCTTCAGCTTTCCACTCAGCAATCTGCATACAAGCTTTTTCTATAATCCAGTCCGTAACATCTAACATACGCTCATTTTCTTCCAATATCGGAATAAAAACAGCTGGCGAAAGATGCCCATAGGATGGATGATTCCAACGTAGTAAGGTTTCTACACCTTTCACTTCAAATGTTTTACCATTTATTTTCGGTTGATACACAAGATACATTTCATGATTTAGCATAGCTCGTCCTACATCATTGGCAATTTCTCGCTCAAAGGTAAATGTATGTATATGCGGATTGTAGCGAATCACTTCGTGTGCGAATTTAATCATCGGATAATTCAACACTGATAAAACATTTGAATATAAATTATGTTTGTCATTTTCATTCTTCACAGATTGCCAACCACAAACTGCAGAAATTAAAATTTTTTTTGGACCTATAGAAATTGGTTTTTTTAACACCTCTGCTACTTTGACCATTGCATCATAAAAAACTTCATCGTTTTCTGCATTTCTTTTCAAAAAAGCGAAGCGATTTCCTTCAATTCTGTACACTTCAGTCATAGGTGGATTTACATGCATCATCAAGCGTGATATGTGTTGCAATACTTTGTCGCCCACCAAATAACCGTGCTCTCGATTTACTTTTTCCATACCGTGTATATGCCAAATGGCTAACGCATGATTTTTGTTTGGGCTTTCTAAGACACGTTCAAACTGACGACGATTGGGCAAAATGGTTAAAGAATCATAATAATTCGTACGGTACCGTACGTAACGATCTACTACGCTTGATAAAAATAGTAACCCTAGTAATATAGTCATCCCCGCAGTTACACTCGTTACGATAATCTTATTACTCGCGGCATGTACAGACATAGGCATAAAATTATAATCTGGACTTGTATAATAACGAATCGCAAACATACCGATAAAATGCATACTTGAAACTGCTAGACCTAAAATAATTGCCGTCATACTTTGAATTAAATAATTTTCCATATAATAATTCAGAGAAGAAAAAACAGATAAGGCAATAAATGATGCACCAATTGCAACAACGATTGATAGCACAAATAGTTTTACATCATATACAAAAATCGCATCCATTTTCATCGCAATCATGCCCACATAATGCATAATTGATATTCCAAGCCCCATAAAAAGTCCAGCTGTTAACGATATCCACAAAGACTTTTTAGGACGGTTGGCAATATAAAATGCCAAATAAGAAGCGAACATTGCTGGTAGTATAGAAACAAAAGTTAATAAGTTGTCATAGGTCATTTTGACTGGTAATGAGAATGCTGCCATACCAACAAAATGCATAGACCAAATTCCAAAACCCATCGCGATTGCTGCGAGTGAAATCCAAAACTTATGATGAAAAAAACTATTTCTCTGCGCACGTTTGTTCATCGATAATGCAGTAAAGGATGCTAGACAAGCAATAATAATCGATAATGAAATAATCGGGATTGAATATTCCCCTTGAATCTCTAAAAGATCCATCTGTGGTAATTTAAAAACCACACCAGTCATCCCTTTCGGTAGAAAATTACAGGATTCACTTAAATAAATCAACATCTCTAGTAGTTGAGTCGATTTCATAATTGTTCTATTAAACATAAAACCCGTACAATGTTGACCTAAATTACGATCAACATAGATTCCATTAAAATTAACGAGCAAACAAATGATTACCTTTTAATTGTAGTTAATTTTGATATTTAATGTCGTTATGAAATTGACCCGTTTTAAAGTTATAAAATATATTGATCGATTTTCAAAACAAGTTCTGCAATTTCTGGTTTACTCACTTGATCGTCTGCCCCAACGCCTTCGCCTTTGTGTTTAAGATCATCTGTTATAAGTGAAGAGAATATGATTACTGGTAATTTAGCTAACGCTGTATTTTCTCTAATTCTTTTTGTGAAATGATGACCGTCCATTTGCGGCATTTCTATATCTGTAATAACGAGTTGGACATGATCCTTCACGTCTTCTCCTCTTTTGACAATGCTTTCTAGAAATTCCAATGCATCTTTTCCATTTTCAAAAAACTCAACTTTTGAATAGCCAGCTTCTTCAAGTGTTTCTTGCAAAAGTTTTCTTAACAATGGTGAATCCTCAGCAACAATTAGCTGTTTATCTGATCGATCACGTTTCCCAAGTTTTTTTAGTTGAGAGACATTTATCCCTGATTCTGGGTTAATTTCAAGGACGATTTTTTCAAAATCCAACAGTAATAACATTTCTTCTTCGCGTTTAATAATCCCGATTACTTGAGTAGAATCACCTGAATAAATGCCAGATGGTTTCTCAATCTGATCCCATGAAATCCGGTGAATTTGTGTCACATTATGTACCCTGAAAACGACTTGTTGCTTATTAAATGCTGCAACAATAAATTTTTCTTGGCCTGGATCCTCAGACGGACGCATCCCTAATACATTCTGCATATTAATAACAGGTAAAACCTCTCCACGTAACTGAATAATCCCTTCAATTGATGGATGTGAATGAGGAATTTGCGTTACACTTAAAGGTTCAATAATTTCCTTCACTTTAATTACGTTTATCCCATATCGACTGTTTCCCATTTCAAATTCAATAATTTCTAACTCATTTGTTCCACTTTCCAATAAAATATCTTGTTTTTTTGTCATATACGTCATCCTTTTCAACGAATAGTGTAATTCCTAAAAGCTGTTTTATACTTATTGCTAAAAGTTTTCAACAATTCATGTTATAACTAAGCACTAAAGCACTGTTTCCTCACTCTTTAACCAATTACTATTAACCTAGAAACTTATTATAACACGACCAAAATTAAGATTCTTTATCATTTTTCACAGAAAACATTACCTGAAAACATTTGCTATGATCCTTTGATATTGGTTTCTTAGTTTAATTATCGACATAAAAACACAACAGTTAAGTAAAGTATTCTTTTCGTACTATAATATAACCTTCAGAATTATAAATGCCATCTTTTCTACATGATTTAAGATAAAGCTTTTAAAATATAAAAAACGCAACCAAAAATGGTCGCGTTTTTTATATTTAATATTTAATTTCGCACGAGATAGTCAAACGCACTTAATGAAGCCGTTGCACCAGATCCCATTGAGATAATAATTTGTTTATAAGCGCTATCTGAACAATCTCCTGCTGCAAATACACCAGGGACATTTGTTGCACCACGCTTATCAACGACAATTTCACCAGCTTTATTACGTTCAACACGATCTCCGAGCCAGTCTGTATTAGGGACTAATCCAATTTGAACAAACACACCAGAAAGTTCGACATGGTGCTCTTCGTTTGTATCACGATCTGTATACGTAATTCCGTTTACGCTATCAGTACCTGTAATTTCTTTAGTTTGTGCATTACTGACAACCGTAACGTTTGGCAGACTGTGCAGGCGCTCTTGTAAAACAGCATCTGCTTTTAACTCTGGTGCAAATTCAAGAACGGTTACATGTTCAACTATTCCAGCAAGGTCAATTGCTGCCTCCACACCTGAGTTTCCACCGCCAATAACTGCTACTTTTTTACCTTCAAATAAAGGTCCATCACAGTGCGGACAATAGGCAACACCTTTGTTTCTAAATTCTGCTTCGCCGGGTACCCCAACATTTCGCCAGCGCGCACCTGTAGAAATAATGACGGACTTACTTTTTAGAACAGCGCCATTCTCTAATTCAATTTCAATCATGTCTTTCTTTTCTAACTTAGCTGCAGTTTGTAAATTCATAATATCAATATCATATTCTTTGACATGTTCCTCAAGGCTTGCAGCAAGTTTAGGTCCGTCTGTTTTATTGACACTAATAAAGTTCTCAATCGTTGCTGTATCCAAGATTTGGCCACCAAATCGATCCGCAACAATACCTGTACGGATTCCTTTACGCGCTGCATAGATTGCCGCACTTGCACCTGCTGGCCCGCCACCAACGACAAGCACATCGTACGGGTCTTTATTATCAAATTCTGAAGCATCTGGTGCACTGCCCATCTTCGATAGAATTTCTTCTAACGTCATGCGGCCATTGCCAAATGGTTCACCATTCAGATATACCGTTGGCACAGCTAGAATGCCTTTGCTTTCAACTTCTTCTTTGTAAGCAGCACCATCTATCATCGTGTGTGAAATGTTCGGATTTAGTACACTCATGATGTTTAGCGCCTGAACAACCTCTGGACAGTTTTGACAACTTAAACTTATATACGATTCAAAATGGTAGTTACCTTCTAGATTCTTTACTTGATCGATTAAGTTTTGCTCAACTTTTGGTGCACGACCACTTACTTGAAGTAATGCCAGTACAAGTGAAGTAAACTCATGTCCAAGTGGAATTCCCGCGAAAACAACACCTGTGTCTTCACCGATTCTATTGACACTAAAGCTAGGCGTTCTTTCTAATTTAGTTTTTTCAACTTGTATATGTTTTGACATCGATTCTAATTCATTGACTAATCCGTTCATAACGTTTGAAACGTTATCAGTTGCTGTACTTACTTTAATGAGGATATCATTTTCCATCATTTCGAGGTATTGGGCTAATTGTGCTTTAATATCTGGCTCTAACATAATTATCAAACTCCTAAAGTTTTTTTATTACACCGCACTTTTCTTATGTAAAATAATAGCGGAGATGGCTATCTCCGCTAACTTACTTAGATTTTCCCTACTAGGTCAAGGCTTGGTTTCAGTGTTTCTGAGCCTTCTTCCCATTTAGCTGGGCAAACTTCACCTGGGTTGTTGCGTACATATTGTGCCGCTTTAACTTTACCAACAAGTGTACTTGCGTCACGACCAATTCCATCTGCATTAATTTCTGCAGCTTGAATCACACCGTCTGGATCGATAATGAATGTACCACGTTGTGCCATTCCTGCTTCTTCATCTAATACATCGAAGTTGCGTGAAATTTTTTGTGAAGGGTCTCCAATCATAATGTAACGAAGCGTACTAATTGCATCTGAATGATCGTGCCAAGCTTTATGTGTAAAGTGTGTATCTGTTGAAACTGAGTATACTTCAACATCTAAAGCTTTTAATGTATCATATTCTTTTTGAAGATCTTCAAGTTCAGTTGGACAAACGAATGTGAAGTCAGCTGGGTAGAAGCAAACAATGCTCCATTTTCCTTTTAGGTTCTCATCTGTAACATCGATGAATTCTCCGTTCCCTGCGTTGTATGCTGATGCTTTAAATGATTCTACTGTTTTACCAATTTGTGACATAATAAAATCCTCCTAAGTATTGTTTTATTATAGTTAGTGTAAGCAATCTTTTATAAACCTAAACTAAAGGAATTTTTTTCTTTTTGCCAAAACGCTTAACTATAATAATTCTAATTCAATAATCATTATCATATAGAACTGTTTAATTGTCAAGTGTTATACTTCCATGCGAATTTACTTCACATATGTGTACTGTTTACACTTGTTATAATTTATCCTGCTATCATTAATGTACCCCTATTTTCATTAAAAAGAAAGAAATCGAGCCTATTGCAGTCTCAACTATTCTCATTAAGTTAATAGATTTCGCAATAGACGGATTTTTCCAACTAGTTAAAATGAAGTTTGATCTTTACTTTGAACAATAAGAAACACCGTTGGCCATTCGACTTTGAATCGCATGGCCAACGGTGTTAAAAAAGCGTTAATGAAAGACTATTGTTTTATTCCCTTCCACAATGATTCGATTCTCAAGATGCCATTTTACAGCTTTCACAAGAACGCGTCGCTCAATTTGTCGGCCTATTTTCTTTAAATCCACAACATGATCTCGGTGATCCACTCGTTCTACATCTTGCTCAATAATTGGTCCCTCATCCAAGTCATTCGTCACATAGTGAGAGGTAGCGCCAATTAACTTCACACCACGCTCATACGCACGCTCGTATGGACCCGCACCAATAAATGCTGGAAGAAATGAGTGGTGAATATTAATAATACGATTCTTAAAATGATTGACAAATTCAGGCGTCAAGATTTGCATATAGCGCGCAAGAATTAATAAATCGATTTCGTACTCTTCCATTAAACGGATTTGCTCGGCTTCTACTTGTTGTCGAATGTCTTTATTGGCAGGAATATAGTGGAAAGGAATGCCCAATGCCTCTACCATTCCTCTCGCATCCTCATGATTACTAATGACAACGACAAGATCTGTATCTAAGTCGCCATTTTGCCACTCCCATAAAAGCTCTACTAGGCAATGCGGTTCTTTAGAAACGAATATAGCAGAACGCATTCGTTCGTTCCAATACGTGAACTGGAATTCCATTAAATGTTGCGTAGCGATTGCTGCGAATTCTTTCTCCATTTGTGCTGACTTTGCTAATAAGTTTTCAGCATGAAATGCGATGCGAATGAAAAACATGCCGTCTTCTGGATCACTAGAATACTGACTAGACTCAATAATATTGGCATCGTAATTATGTAAAAAAGTCGATAAAATTGACACAATACCAGGCTTGTCTGGACATTTCACTAGTAACCGTCCTTGGTTTTCTCGTTCTTTATTTAATGATTCTCTTTTCATTTTGCGTTTCGTTTCCATAAACATTTTCTCTGGTCCCCTATTCTTAAAAAGTTGACGTTTCATTATGCAATATCAAACGGTACTTTCAAATATTGTATACTTCCTATCCTATGAAAAAAACCAACTCGACCATTCATTTAGAATGACCAAGTTAGTTATTTTGCAAACGTACAGTTGAATCTATTTACCCTCTTAGTAATGCGCCAGCTTCAGAAGTTAATGCTGCTAACACTTTTTCATGAGCTTTGACAACTTCATCGTCTGTAAGTGTCCTTTCAGGATCTTGATACTTCAATGAGAAAGCAAGTGACTTCTTCCCATCTTCTACATTGGCGCCTTCGTAAAGATCGAACAACTTAACGGCTGTCAATAATTTCCCACCTGCGCGTTGAATCACTTCCTGCAGTTTTCCTGCGGACGTTTCACTTGAAACAACGAGTGCAATATCCCTCGAGATCGACGGATGGCGTGGAATCGGCGTGTAAAGTAGTTCTGCCGTGTCGATTGTGAGAATCTTATCCAAATTCATTTCCATCACATACGTATCTTTTAGATCACGTTTATTTTGTTCCGTCGGATGAATTTGTCCGATGAAACCGATACGTTTATTGTCGTGATAAATATTTGCCGTACGCCCTGGATGCATACCATCTAGTTTTGCTTGTTCAAATGTTAAGCCTTCAACAAGACCCAGACTGTCCATCATCCCTTCAACGATTCCTTTAAGCACGAAGAAATCAACCGGCTTCGTTTCAGCTTGCCATGCATGGTCAACCCATTTTCCTGTCAGCACTGCTGCAATATGAGCAATTTCTTTTGGCAGACCATCTGCCTCTTCATCAAGAAATACAGAACTAATCTCATATAACGCAACAGACTCATTGCGTCTTGCGACGTTATAAGTTGCTGCCTCTAGTAAATGAGGGATTATACTTTGACGAAGTACACCGCGCTCTTCACTAATTGGCATGAGCAACTTCGTCATGGGTGCTGTTTCTAATGCATAAGTTTGTGCTGCTCTTTCTGACGTTAATGAATACGTTAGTGATTCGTAAAGGCCTGCCCCTTCAAGGAAACGTTTAACGGTACGGCGTTTTTCTTGATATGGCGTTAAACCACCTGGCGTCGATTCAGTAATCGGCAACGTCATTGGAATATGATCATAGCCATACATTCTCGCAATTTCTTCAATCACATCTTCTTTAATACGGATGTCTTGTCTACGTGTTGGCGCATGAATGACAAGTTGGCCGTTTACAGCTTCTGTTGGGAATTTCAATCTTTCTAAAATCGCAAGCATTTCTTCAAGCGATATTTTCATCCCAAGACGGCTGTTAATATAATCTGGTGAAATCGTAATTTGTACGGGTGACTTATCAAGGGTATCATGCGTGACGTCTCCTGCTAATACTTCCCCACCTGCGAGTTCTGCTAGTAACTGTGCAGCACGTTCAGCCGCGGCCGCCACACGATTGGGGTCTACGCCTTTTTCAAAACGCGTACTGGCATCGCTTTGCAGCCCTAATTCTCTTGCTGCTTTACGAACAATTCCTGGTGCAAAATAAGCTGATTCAAGCACAATCGTTGTCGTGCCGTCATGTACTTCAGTATTCAGTCCACCCATTACACCCGCAAGCGCAATCGGTTCCTTGCCATTTGTAATGACTAAATGATGAGGGTGTAGCGACCGTTCTGCATCATCTAACGTCGTCATTTTTTCGCCTTCTCGTGCCATGCGTACAACAATTTCGCCCGTACCGATACGGTCTAAGTCGAAAGCATGAAGCGGCTGACCATATTCCATAAGTACAAAATTCGTAATATCGACAACGTTATTATGTGGACGGATGCCTGCAGCCATTAAACGATTTTGTAGCCATAATGGAGATTCAGCAACTTTGACATTTTTAATGACTTTGGCAATATAAAGCGGATTTTCTTCTTTCGCTTCAATTGTTAACTTTACTAGGTCTTGCGCTTTTTCCGTTGAAGATTCATAAATGTTTGATGGGAGTTGTATCTCTTCAGATAAAATGGCCCCTACTTCATAGGCAACGCCTAACATACTAAGTGCGTCCGAGCGATTTGGTGTCAAATCGAATTCAAAAACTGTGTCATCTAATCCAAGAATAGCGAGCGCATCTTCCCCGACCACTGCATCTTCAGGAAGTACATAAATGCCTTCTGCATATGCTTTCGGGACAAGTTTCCCTTCAATCGCAAGTTCTTGTAGCGAACAAATCATCCCATGAGATTCTTCTCCGCGTAGTTTTGCTTTTTTGATTTTGAAGTTTCCTGGAAGGACTGCGCCAGGACGCGCGACGATTACTTTCTGATCTTTGGCAACGTTCGGTGCACCACAAATAATTTGCGTCGTTTCGCTCCCAACATCTACTTGACAAATACGCAGTTTATCAGCGTCTGGATGTTGCACACACTCAAGAATATGTCCAACAACTACATTTGTCATTCCTTGTGATCGATCAATGACTGCGTCTACTTCGATTCCCGAACGCGTAATTTTTTCTGCCAGTTCTTCAACTGGAATACCTTCTATATTGACATACTCTTTTAGCCATTTCGTAGAAACTAACATGTATTTTCCTCCTTATGCTTCTGTCCGGTGAAATTGTGAGACAAAACGAACGTCATTCGTATAGAAATGACGAATGTCTTCTACCCCGTATTTCAACATCGCAATTCGTTCAGGGCCCATTCCAAATGCAAATCCTGTTGTAACAGCTGGGTCATAACCAGCCATTTCAAGAACGTTTGGATGCACCATTCCTGCACCTAGAATTTCAATCCAACCTGTTTTCTTACAAACGTTACAGCCATCACCGCCGCATTTGAAACAAGAAATGTCCATTTCAACAGATGGTTCTGTAAACGGGAAGAAACTTGGGCGTAGACGAATTTCACGGTCATCCCCGAACATTTCCTTCGCAAATAAAGAAAGTGTCCCTTTTAAATCGCTCATACGGATATCTGTACCGAGAACAAGCCCCTCAATTTGTGTAAATTGATGAGAGTGTGTCGCATCATCGCTATCCCGACGGTACACTTTTCCAGGACAAATAATTTTAATTGGCGCGCCGCCTTTTGCTTCCATCGTACGTGCTTGTACCGGAGAAGTGTGTGTACGCAGTAATACCTCTTCTGAAATATAGAACGAATCTTGCATATCACGTGCAGGGTGTCCTTTCGGCAAATTAAGCGCTTCAAAGTTGTAGTAATCTTTCTCAACTTCTGGCCCTTCCGCAACTTCATAGCCCATGCTAATAAAGAAATCCTCAATGTCTTCAACAACACGCGTGAGTGGGTGATGATTCCCTGTTCTCGCAGGTCTTCCAGGTAGTGTAACGTCTATTGCTTCTTTTGCCAGTTGTTCATTGATGGCTGCTTCTTCAAGCTTCGCCATACGTGCTTCGAGTACTTCTGTTACCGATTCACGCACAACATTGACGAGTGCCCCCATTTTCGGTCGTTCTTCTGCGGGTAATTTCCCCATCCCTTTTAATAGATCTGTTATCGGACCTTTTCTTCCTAAATAAGCAACGCGAACTTCATTTAAGTCTTTTAAATTAGTCGCTTCTTGGATGCGTGCAAGTACACGCGCTTTTAATTCATTTAATTGTTGTTCCATTTGTTCATTCTCCTTCCTAAAATCACCATTACACATTTTGGTAAATACAAAAACCCCGCCCCTATAAAAGGGACGAGGACGTATTTTCGCGGTACCACCCTGATTATTTCATCACTTATAGACGAAATCTCTCAAATCGGAATAACGGTCCGTAACCGGCACACCTTTATAGATTTCTCTAGTCCTGGCGGCAGCTCGTGGGGTGAACGTCTATAAACAAAATCCAATTGCAGTTTCAGTCAAGCTGCAAAATCCCTGTCGATTTCTCACTTATATACTCTTCCCAGTCCATGCTATTTTTCTTTGCTGTAACTCAGTATACCCGATTATGAAAGGTTCATCAACAAAGGAAATAATTATTTACTTTTATAGGTATATAAAAGAATACCCGTGGCTACTGCTACATTTAATGATTCAGCTTTGCCGTACATCGGAATTTTGACGTTTTTATCTGTTTGTGAAAGAAGTTCAGGGTGCACACCACTGCCCTCATTTCCTAGAATAACCGCAAAGGCCCCTTCTATTTCAACATTTAAATAATCTACAGCATTTGTGAGCCCTGTTCCGAAAACAGGAATATTAGTCGCTTTTAATTGTCGTACAAATTCTTGTAGCTCTCCCCTAATAAGCGGAATGTTAAAATGTGACCCTTGTGCCGAGCGTACAGTTTTAGGACTAAATGGGTCTACAGTTCCTTTGCCTAAAATAACAGCATCCATTCCTGCTGCATCCGCTGTTCTTATCATCGTTCCTAGGTTACCGGGATCTTGTACGGAATCAATGAGTAACAACTTCTTCCAATGGCCTTGTAATGTCTCACCACTTTGGGGTTGTTTACAATGCGCAAAAACACCTTGCGAGCTTCCCGTCTCCGCAATTTCATTCGCGACAGCTGCATTGACTTCAATGATTTGAACTTCTTGTGTCTGCCAATGAGAGGGGAGTTCAACATCCTCACGTTTAATTAACGTTAAGAAGCTGTCTCGTTGTTTTAACGCTTCTTCAACGAGATGAAAGCCTTCTAGTATAAATTCTTTTGACTGATCCCGTTCTTTCCTCGTCTGAACGAGTTTTTTCCAATGTTTGACGAGTGCGTTTTGTATGGATTCAATGCGTTTCATAAGTGATGGTTACCCCTTTTTCTTCTTAGTGTATCAAATGATGGTATAGTTGGCGATAAATGTGTGCAATATGTATGCAGGAGGCTGATACGATGGATTTTCAAATTCGAGATGCAATTACACAAAACATGAACAATCAATCCCC
>JARIDM010000027.1 GCA_029263945.1 Sporosarcina sp. | reverse complement strand
CAATATCCTGGCTCTGATTGTTTGCTTCATTTTCCATCTCCTTTCTCTCCTAAATAAATAGACGGTTAAGATTTAAGAATGTTGCAAATTTATAAAGCAATTCATTAATCTGGCCCTATAACGGTATAATCCTTATTACAGAATGGCCCCGATAACTGAAAACAGATTTCATATCATTTGGATTCTTTTAAAGTTGATAAGATATAAGTCAATGTGGTAACTAAAAATATTATAAAAACTAAGCCCAAGTATAAAAAAATATTCTCTTGTATTGAGAAACCATCAAAATCTACATATAACTTTGGTTTCAAAAAGATTAAGATACTTGTCAAACTAATTTGTATCATTAGAAATATAAATGAGATTACGAAAAGCTTTTTTAAAACATCCTTGGAATCGTAAAACGCTTTTTTATATTTACTCATAGGTTACCCCCAGTTTTTTTTGCAATCTGGCCCGTTTCTGACATAAAGAATTGCGATTAAAGCCCCCGATTCTTGAACTATATTTTAAACTTTGTTCTATACTACTTTTTTCGTGGCCAAATAAAATAAGTGATGGAAATCGCATTGTCAATCAATACTATGATTCCCCACAACCTTAGGGTAGCCCATAGTATCTCCGTTTTACTACTATCTCCAATATAGAAAATCATGAAAAGTAATAGTGTTCCACCAATTATATATGCCAAGACATGTTGCAGTGAGCCTTTCATGCTGTGTTTTGCAAAGTCCATTCCGATTCTACGTATTGGTTTTGGTCCCTCTTGTTTCACATAATATAAAAAACGTTCATCTGCCCAATTGATCATGGTTTTTCCATAAACAAGGGAGACAGCCAGATAGATTGGTGCTATACTGTGCGCCAATGTTATTTCTGCACCGCGATATATATCAATACTGGTTACTACAATCAGAACAAGGTCAACAATTGGGATCATTGCCAAAAGAAAAAGACCTGCTGTTTTCCTGTTAAATATATATCTCGCTATTAACCCCGCAATAATGAAAATCCAAAAACTAATTTCACAGGCTACAATTAACCATGCAATAAAATTCATATCTCACCCCTAAACTTGCCTAATTCAAGGCATAATACTTTATTCCGTTAAAATGGCCCGATCGTATTATAAGGTTTACCAGTCATTTCTGGTTGACCTATTTTTTATAGGTTTTATGCTTGAGGTAGCCGGGGTAGGACGAAATGGCCCGTGGGACAATGATCCCGTCCGCAATACTGTCCACCCTCTCCTTGTAGAAACATGTTTGAGGCTGGTTGGGACTTGATCCCGTATAACAAGCGAAGCTATGACACTATAAGTGAAGCAGAGGCGTACCGGCAAATATAATAAAGGAGTCGTGATGAATATGGACCCGGTAATAGGCTTGGATGTCGCTAAAGGCGAGAGCCAAGTGCAAGCTTTTTTAGAACGAAAAAAACCCTATAAAGATAGCTTTAAATTTACTCATGATCTACCAGGACTTCAGATGTTTCATCGCTTTTATCAAGAAATAGTAGAAATCTCTAGCCAACTTCCGGCTATAATTTTTGAATCTACTGGACATTATCATGAGCCTATTCTTCAGTTTCTTGAGGAGCAAGGTATAGCGTACTATTTGATTAATCCAGTGGTTTCTTTTGAAGCTAGGAAAACAAGCTTACGTAAAGTGAAAACGGATAAAGCAGATGCGTTTCATTTGGGGCAGCTTTACTACAAAGAAGACTTAGAGATTTATCAAAGAAAAACTGACAAAGCTCTTAATTTAAGACTTTTAACAAGGCAGCACAGTGCTTTGACGGAAAGCTACGTGGCGATTAAACTACAATTTCAGGTAGCTTTGGATTGTATTTTCCCTGAGTATCATCATGTGTTTAGTGATCTCTACGGAAAAATGTCATTGAACACTCTATTGAACTATCCAACCGCTTTGGATATTCATAGCGTTTCTCAAGAGACACTAGCAGAAGAAATGAGTCAATACGGGGCTAGACGCTCTCAATCGTGGTTTCTAAGTAAAGCAACCCAATTAAAAGAAGCAGCAGAGCGCAATCCATTTCAATCTCAAGTTAGCCATGGACAACTTGTAAGTTTGTGTATGTATATTCAGCTTATCTTTCAGTACAAAGAGCATTTATCAGAGTTACAGAAAGAGATAAACGTGTTAGCAGAGTCTTTTGAAGACTATGGATTAATCCAATCCGTTCCGGGAATCGGCGATAAAATTGCGGCAACAATCTTATCCGAAATCGGTGACGTAACGCTGTTTGAAAATCCCAAAAAGCTTGTTGCTTACGCTGGATTGGACCCATCTGTCTTTGAATCAGGCAAGTACAAAGCTTCAATTAATCGCATTACAAAGAGAGGCTCATCACGACTGAGACAATCTCTATACATGGCAGTTCAATGCGGTTTAGCAAAAAACAGAAACAAGAAGCTCATTGCTTTTTATCAACGTAAACGCGACGAGGGAAAGCCACACAAAGTCGCTGTAATTGCTTGTGCAAATAAGCTTGTTCATTGGATTTATGCGATGTTAAAACATCAAGAAGTCTTTTTAGATCAAAATTAAAGCTTATTAGTCTTTAATTATTATTTTTTTGCCTTTTATAAAAAGGCTATTTAGCTTGCCTGTTTTTAGTGTAACATGAATTTTAAGTTATTTTCAGCCATTAGTATTGACAACTATTAGCTGGTATAATGGCATAAAATTAGTTCCCCAATCGCGCCCGATAATAGAATAACAACTCATTCTTCTCTTTTATTAAAAATCATTGTTATAACAATAAATAAAATAATATCAATAACAATCAGTACCCAAAAAATATGCTGAATTTGCCCTAATGGAGTTCCACCAACACTTCCATTTACAAACTTATACAACCATACTTGTTCACCCCACATAACGATGGCGATAAGTTGTGTAAACAGTCCTAAAATTAACCACAAGCTTAGCTTTAGCATTAAATTCACTTCCCCTTTTTTCCTTCTGTCTTCAACATAATGGCCCGTTATTGAAAAGGTTGAAAATATTTGTTAAAGAATTGCACCCTTTTGTTGAATAAGGGATTAGTAGACCTTATATTTGAATCAAATGTTTTCCTAGGTTGATTTAAGTCTTAATGAAGCTTATATATATTTGTCTTTTCCTATATTAATTTCGGACTTTTACGATGTTTAATAGCCTGTTTAATAGCTTGTTCAAAAGCATAAGCAAGTTTGATCAATATACCTTCGCTAAAAGCAGTACCAGCCAAGGTTATACCAAATGGTCTTCCACTTTCTTTGTATCCAGCAGGTAGAGCTATGGATGGATACCCGGCTTTAGCACAGATTGTCGAACCTATATATGAGGGGAAAAGAATTGCATCTAGATCATACTTTTTTAAAGCAAAATCGATTCCCGTCTGAGAAAAATATAAATCATCCAGTTTTGCATTTAAATAGTCAGGATTCCTTAACGTATTGGGGAATTCCACAATTTCCTCCAATTTATTCTGTCCGTATTTCAATGCCTTATCTGCATTACACTTATTAAACTGAATCAGATCAGTTATAGAATGTACAGGTAAATGCGAAGGAAGTTTAGAAAGATAATTTTCTAGGCTATGCTTCAATTCCGAATGAAGTACTACCCTTTTCCACTCTTTATGAAAAGAAGGAATGTCTATATCTTCAATGACCAAAGCACCTTCTTCATTTAAGGTCTGTATGGCATCTTCAAATAATCCCGCGTCATATTCTTGAGATACATAAAACCCTTTAGAAGCATTATTGAACACGCCAATTTTAGCACCCTTCAAACCCATAGAATCCAAATAAATTGAATAATCCTGTTGTACTCTTCCTTCCCTTTTTTGGGTAGCAGGGTCCATCTTATCAACACCAACTAGTGCTCCTAATAAAATAGTCGCGTCCGTAACGGTTCTTGCCATTGGTCCTGCCGTATCTTGAGAATATGTAAAAGGGATTATACCAGTCCGGCTAATCAATCCAACAGTAGGTTTAATACCTACCACAGAATTTGTAACCGCAGGACTTAGAATAGAAGCATCTGTCTCAGTGCCTACAGACAATACTGTGAAATTTGCAGCAACTGCCACAGCTGAACCTGAACTTGATCCACCAACAAAAAGTTGAGCATCACCATAAGGATTTAATACTTGCCCCCCTCTGGAACTATAGCCTGCCCACATTGTATTTGACATCCCATTAGCTAGTTCTGTCATATTAGCCTTGCCTAAAATTACTGCACCCGCGTTACGGAGCTTTTCAACAAGGAATGCATCATTACTACTAATATGATTCTCTAATTCAAGTGTTCCTGCACTTGTATGCATTGAATCATTTGTTTCAATACTGTCTTTAAGAACAACAGGTATACCGTGTAAAGGACCCCTAACACCCTTCGCCTTTCGTTCATAGTCTAATGCTTCAGCAATGAATATTGCATCAGGATTTATTTCAAGAATAGAATTTATTTTCGGACCGTCTTGGTCATACCTTGCTATTCTATGAAGATAATACATAACCAACTCTTTGGAGGTTACTTCTCCGTTTTCTATGGCTTCTTGAATTTCATTAATAGTTAATTCTTCTTTAAAAAATTATTAAACTCTATTTCCAATATTATGCTCCTTTTTATTTCGTTTTTTATTCATAAGTAATTATTCTATATTTTGAATATACTTTTTTAATTAAATGGGCCGTTTTATGAAAACAGGCACAATCCTTAATGTAAGACCATTCCATAAAAGTAGAATCATGATAACTGGGAGACCAAAGTAAAGAATATATGCAATTGTATTTAAAGCTTCTTTGCTTGAAATCATATTCGTATTTTCCCTTCCCCTCTTTTAGTAAATGGCCCGATTGAATGCCAGCTGCCCTTATACAGTTATCGCGCCAAATTTTAACTGAATAATTCCTGTTAAATAATTGCGCTTCTTAATTTAAAAGCAGTTTATATAAAAGCCAATATAAAAATGCCAAGAATAATTACTGGAAAAAGAATGAAAATCCAGTTTAGTACCTGTAATAATCTCTTCAATACGACTGGCTTTTCTTCTTTGAATTTTTTAACGTATGAAAAAGAAATTAATCCGATTATAGGCATTAAAAAGCCTAACCATCCGTAATTCGGAGGGGACGCGTCTACCAATTCTTCAACCATAAACGCAAAAAAGATGATATTTACACCTAATAAGATAAGTGGTATCCATAAATTAAATTTACTAACTGTTTTAACCACGGTACACCCCCCTCTTCAATAAACTATAAAACAAACGTTCCCGATTCTGGAAGACAATTTTTGTTATTTAGAATCGACAAACTGTTTTAATTGCTCTGCCACTTGGTTATTCCCCTGCTCTATTGCCAATTCCATTGCAGTTTTCCCTCCATCAACCTTTGCATCAACAGAAGCCCCATGTCTAATCAGTAGATTAATTAATTGTGTATTATCATCATGAAATGCTGCAGTATGCAAAGCTGTATGACCATTGCTATCAAATATATTTGTTTGGGCTTCACTTCCTAAAAGAAGTTCAATAACCTCTAAATTTCGCGAACCTGCTATGGCAGCATGAAGTGCTGTATTTGAAGGAATATACTCTACTTTAGAATGAGAAACCGCATTAATATCTGCATGGAAATCTAAAATTGTTTTTACAGAATCCTTATTACCTAAATGTGCTGCAAAACCTAGAGGAGTCAACCCCTGCTCGTTTTCTACATTTGCTAAAGACGGGTTGGTGGTTAGATTCTTTTGTAATGCCTTGACATCATTTGACTCTAAAGATTGAAATACTTCATTCGCTTTTGAATTCACAATTAAATCCCCCCAATAATTTTCAAGCCAAGGCTCACTATTTTAAATTTTTTCTACTTAGCCTTTAAAAACTCCTGCTTATTCCATTAAATGGCCCCTTCGGAACAAGTTTTTTCGTTGAATACGCTCCGTTGCATGAAGTGCAGACGTCGACTCCGGGAGGATCAGCGTGAGCCTTGAGACCCTGGACAGAGCGTAGCGAATGAAAGTTAAAGCTGCCTTAATTTCTACAAAACCACAGAAATACGGTAAGGCGAACCCTACGCTGTTCACTTGGCTCAAACCACGCCCTCCAGAAGCGTACGTCGGAACGTAAAGCAACATTTTCTGGTCCGATTATTTAAGATGCTTTTTTTACTAATACGTTTCGATTCTTGACTATATTTCATAATAAATATACTTCGTTTCTTGAAGCGCAAGACCGCCGATTTCGAAGCGATTAGCGTGCCTTGTTTGTAGGTGAGGAGGCTTAAGCCAAGAACTATAAAAATATTCTTAGAAATGCAAAAAAGTCCTTGTGAACAAACATATGTCAATAAACTGTTAGTGGGGGTCTGAATATTCATACCATTATGTTATTGTAACAGGAACCACAAAAAGAAACTAATAGAACCTAAAAAAAGCATCGCTAAATGCGACGCTTTTCCATTTTAACTATTTGTTATTTTAACTTTTAGATTACCTGTGTTAATTGCCTAGTGACTTCCTTCTATTTCAACCACTCAACACGATGATATGTTGTCTTTGCATGACTGTAATACCCTATAATGAAATTGATTGCTCTGACTAAACCTATTATAGAAGTCCTAGGTTTATCCCGTAATCACTTCACCAACGAGTACTGGTGGCTCTACTCTTGTTTCACCAATAAAGATATGTTCATGAAGGAGTTCTGCTGATTGTTCAACGTCCTCTGTATTGGCGTGAATAATGGCAATTGCTTCGCCTTCTTCAACTGTATCCCCAATTTTCTTCGTTAAAACAATACCGACAGCCAAATCGATTTCATCTTCTTTTGTTGCACGACCCGCCCCTAATAACATAGCTGAAATCCCAATATCGTCCGCATTCATACCTGTTATATAACCTGATTGACGGGCTAAAACTGGAATTTCATAGGTTGCTTTCGGTAGAAGTGTTAGGTCATTAATAACCTCTTTATTACCGCCTTGCGATTCAATTAACTCACCAAATAATTTAAGTGCTGAGCCATCTTTAATGACGTTTTCTAGCATTGTACGCGCTTCTTCTAACGTTTCAGCTTTTTTACCTAATACGACCATTTGGCTACCTAAAACCAAGCAAAGCTCAGTTAAATCTTTAGGGCCATTGCCCTTAAGCGTCTCAATCGCTTCAACAACTTCCAAAGAATTTCCAATAGCATTTCCAAGTGGTTGGCTCATGTCTGAAATAATCGCCATTGTATTCCGACCAACCTTGTTACCGATTGCGACCATTGACTCCGCAAGTGCTTTCGAGTCTTCTAGTGTTTTCATAAATGCCCCATCACCAGATTTTACATCTAGTACAATTGCATCTGCACCCGCTGCAATTTTCTTACTCATGATTGAGCTTGCAATTAGTGGAATGCTATCGACAGTCGCAGTTACATCACGAAGTGCATAAATCTTTTGATCAGCAGGGGTTAAATTTCCGCTTTGACCAATGACCGCTAATTTTAAATCATTAACTTGTTTGACAAACTGCTCTTTTGTGAGTTCGATATGAAAACCTTCCATTGCTTCAAGCTTATCGAGCGTTCCGCCAGTATGTCCGAGTCCACGCCCACTCATCTTCGCCACTGGTACGCCACATGCCGCAACTAGAGGGACAAGAATTAATGTTGTCGTATCACCAACACCACCTGTTGAATGCTTATCGACTTTAACGCCATCAATTGCAGATAAGTCAATCTGGTCACCAGATTCAACCATCGCCATTGTAAGGTGTGCTTGTTCTTCTGCTGTCATCCCTTTAAAGAAAATGGTCATTAATAGCGCACTTACTTGATAATCTGGAATTGTACCAGCTGTATAGCCCTTTATAAAAAATGTGATCTCTTCTTTAGTTAATACATCGCCATTTCTTTTCTTTTCAATCACATCAACCATTCTTAACATACTTAGTCCTCCTCATTCTGTAACAACGACAAGAAACTCTTACCAAATTCAGGCATTTTCACATTAAAGTTTTCAGCAATTGTTGCACCTATATCTGCAAACGTTTCTGTCTGCGGAATTTCGCCACCCTTTTTAAATGATGGTGAATAAGCAAGTAACGGAACAAATTCACGCGTATGATCTGTACCTTCGTGAACTGGGTCATTCCCATGATCTGCTGTCAAAATCAGCAAGTCGTCTTCACCAAGTAAACTCATTACTTCTGTCAATCTTGCATCAAATTCCTCAAGTGCTTTCCCGTAACCAATTGGGTCTCTGCGATGACCAAACAGCGCATCAAAGTCAACTAAGTTTGTAAAACTGATGCCGTTAAAATCTTTCTTCATGACCTCTATTAATTTATCGACTCCGTCCATATTGCTGACGGTACGAACTGATTCTGTAATTCCTTCACCGTTAAATATATCTGCAATTTTACGGATTGCAATCACATCAAAGTTTTCGTCTTGCAATGCGTTCATAACAGTTGGTCCAAAAGGTTTTAATGCATAATCATGTCGGTTTGTTGTGCGAGTAAAACTGCCAGGTTCTCCGATAAATGGACGCGCAATAATACGACCCACAAGGTTTTCTGGTGACAAAGTAATTTCCCGAGCAATTTCACAAATTCTGTATTGTTCTTCAATCGGAATAATCTCTTCATGCGCTGCAATTTGAAGAACTGGGTCTGCAGATGTATAAACGATTAGCGCGCCCGTCTCCATATGCTCTTTTCCGTATTCTTCAATAATCGCTGTACCACTTGCTGGTTTATTGGCAATCACTTTACGGCCTGTACGCGCTTCCAGTTCAGCAATCAATTCCGTGGGAAAACCATTTGGATAGACTTGGAAAGGCTTGTCTATGTTAAGACCCATGATTTCCCAATGCCCTGTCATTGTATCTTTACCAACAGAAGCTTCTTGCATTTTACCATACATACCCATAGGTTTATCTGCAACAGGCACACCTTGAATAGGACGAATATTTGACAAGCCAAGCTTGCCCATATTAGGCATCTTTAGACCGTTCATTTCTTTTGCGATGTGTCCGAGTGTATCAGCCCCAACATCACCAAAAATTTTCGCATCTGGTGCTTCACCAATTCCCACAGAGTCAAGTACGACAAGATGAATTCGTTTAAATTGTTCTTTCTTCATTTAATAACCTCCTTAGTTTTTAGGCACGCGGATGAAATTTTACATAAACCTCTTTTAACCGGGCGCGGCTGACCTGGGTATAAATTTGGGTCGTTGAGATATCTGCATGTCCAAGCATTTCTTGTACCGCTCTTAAATCTGCACCATTTTCAATCAAATGAGTCGCAAATGAATGACGCAATATATGAGGGGTTAATTTTTTTTGAATATTCGCTTTTAGACCATGCCCTTTGAGTAGCTTCCAACAACCTTGCCGCGTCAAGCGACCGCCACGCATATTGACGATTAACGCGTCTGTAACGCCTTGTTTATTATCCATAAAATGCGGTCTTACTTCTTTTATATATTTTGCACACGATTCAATTGCCTTACTGCCTAAAGGGACAATTCTTTCTTTACCGCCCTTACCGAAAACACGTACGAATCCCATTGACAGATGAATATCATCGACATCCAGATCAATGAGCTCACTAACACGCATACCTGTACCGTATAAAAGTTCAAGCATTGCATGGTCCCGTATTCCTTGTGGCTTAGAACAATCTGGCGCTTCGATTAACTTATTAACTTCTTCCAATGATAGAATACGCGGTAACTTTTGTTCAATTTGAGGCAACTCAATATGAACGCTTGGGTCATCTTTGGTAACGTTTTCACGAAGCATAAATTTGTGAAATGAACGAATCGATGAAATGTGCCTCGAAATTGTACGTGATGACTTTCCATCTTCATTGAGCTTTTGCAAATAGAGAAAGATGTCTTCCCTTTTCGTCTCCTCAACAGATTGAATATTAATCGATTGTAAAAAAACGATATAATCTATCAAATCACGTTGATAAGAAGTAACTGTATTTGCAGCGAGTTGCCTTTCTACTTTTAAAAAATGTATGTAATCTTCCAATGCAAACCGAGCACCTGTCATTTGCTAACCTCATTTCACAATACAATGACAAGAGAGAC